>CAMOUD010000089.1 GCA_946626215.1 uncultured Lachnospiraceae bacterium | reverse complement strand
TAGTCGAACTCGATGCCCTGGCCGATCCGGTTGGGGCCGCCGCCCAGGATCATGATCTTGGGCTTTTCAGTGCTGACAGGGCTCCTGTCGGGGGCGTTGTAGGTGGAATAATAGTAGGCGCTGTCCTTTGTGCCGGAGACATGGACGCCGTCCCAGGCTTCCTCTACGCCGATGGCGCAGCGTCTTTCCCGGATCTCCTCCTCGGAAACGCCCAGGATCTGGCTCAGGTACTTGTCGGCAAAGCCGTCCTTCTTGGCCTGTGTCAGAGCCTCGTCGGTCAGGCCGGCAAAGCCGGCGGCCGTCAGGGCCTCCTCTTCCTGCACCAGCTCCAGCATCTGCTCGATGAACCAGCGCTTGACATGGGTCCTTTCGTAGATCTCCTCGATGGAGGCCCCCTTGCGGAGGGCTTCATACATCATGAAGTGGCGCTCGGAGCTGGGGGTCCGGAGGGCCCGCAGGAGGTCCTTGAGCTCCATCTCATGGAAGTTCCTGACATGGCCCAGGCCGTAGCGGTCCTTTTCCAGGGACCGGACTGCCTTCTGGAGGGCTTCCTTGTAGGTCTTGCCGATGGACATGACTTCGCCGACCGCCCGCATCTGGGTGCCCAGCTTGTCCTCTACGCCCTTGAACTTCTCAAAGGCCCAGCGGGCGAACTTGACGACGACATAGTCTCCGTCCGGAACATACTTGTCCAGGGTCCCGTACTTGCCGCAGGGGATCTCCTTCAGGGTCAGGCCGGAGGCCAGCATGGCGGAGACCAGGGCAATGGGGAAGCCGGTGGCCTTGGAGGCCAGAGCGGAGGACCGGGAGGTCCTGGGATTGATCTCAATGACGATGATCCTGTCGGTAACGGGATCGTGGGCGAACTGGACGTTGGTGCCGCCGATGACCTGGACGTTGTCGACGATCCTGTAAGCCTGCTCCTGAAGCCGCTTCTGGACGTCTTCGCTGATGGTCAGCATGGGGGCGGTGCAGAAGGAGTCGCCGGTATGGACGCCCATGGGGTCCACGTTCTCGATGAAGCAGACCGTGATCATATTGCCTTCCTTGTCACGGACCACTTCCAGCTCCAGCTCTTCCCAGCCCATGACGGACTCCTCGACCAGGACCTGGCCGACCAGGGAAGCCTGAAGGCCTCTGGCGCAGACGACCCGGAGCTCGTCCCTGTTGTAGACAAGGCCGCCGCCGGCGCCGCCCATGGTATAGGCGGGACGAAGGACGACCGGATATCCCAGCTTGTCGGCGATGGCAAGGGCCTGCTCTACGCTGTAGGCCACTTCGCTTCTGGCCATCTCGACGCCGATGCTCTCCATGGTCTCCTTGAACTCGATGCGGTCCTCGCCTCTTTCAATGGCATCGACCTGGACGCCGATGACCTTGACGTTGTATTTATCCAGGATGCCGGCCTTGCTGAGCTCGGCGCTGAGGTTGAGGCCGGACTGGCCGCCCAGGTTGGGAAGCAGGGCGTCGGGCCTCTCCTTGGCGATGATGGCCTCGAGGCGGCTGACGTTCAGAGGCTCGATGTAGGTGACATCTGCCATCTCCGGATCGGTCATGATGGTGGCCGGGTTGGAGTTGACCAGTACGATCTCGTAGCCCAGGCTCCTCAGGGCTTTGCAGGCCTGGGTACCGGAATAGTCGAACTCACAGGCCTGGCCGATCACGATGGGACCGGAACCTATGATCAGGACTTTGTGGATATCTGTCCTTTTTGCCATTGCTTTTCCTCCTAACTGCTGCTTGCGGGTCATTTGTATCTATATGTCTGCCCCGCGCATTCTCCCGTATCCGGCCTGCGGAGCCTTTGTACGGGGAAATGACAGGGTCATACGCTTAATCTTCTGAATTATATACCGGTACTTTTAAAAAATCCATGAAATTTAGAACCCCTCCGTCTAAAAAAAAGACCCTCACCTGTTCTTTCTTCTGTACAAGATGACGAAGGACAGGCCCAGAAGGAGGATCCCGGCCAGGCTGATCAGGGCTCCGGAAAGAAGACGCGGTGCCCCGCAGGTGATCTCCACCCGGTTGTCGCCCTCAGCCAGAGGGACCATGACAAGATGACCCGCAAAGGTACGGGGCTCTGTCAGGCTCCCGTTCACCCTGACCTTTATGCCCTCGGAGCAGGGGATGGAAAGGAAGAGGAAGTCTCCCTCTTTTCCCTTCGCGGCGCAGGTGACCCGGCCGTTCTGGATCTCCAGGTCCTCCGCCGCCTTCCCGGACAAGTCGGCCGCGGCCTTCTCCAGGGCCTCCGGGTCCAGGGTATAGAACTGGTAGTCCAGAGCGTCCACGCATCTTTCCAGGGGGACATAGACGCCGGTCTCGGACCTGTCCGCCTCCTTCAGCTCCTCCTCCGAAAGAACGGCGGCCGCCGTCTCATAGTCCACGTTCCGGAGGCTGTCCTCTTCCTCCTCCGCGTCCGCGGCCAGAAGGAGCCGGGCGGTCCCGTCCTCCGACACGGGGACGGAAAAGACCGAGGGGGAGAGCCAGCAGGCGTAGCCCGTCTCATAGGCCCCGTTCACGTCCAGCGTTCCGCCGATGGCGGCCTTCCAGGGGATATTTCCGTAAAGGACGGCGTCCTGATCCAGGCCTTCGGCCAGGACAGAGACATGATAGGGATCTTCCCGGGTGACCTGTGCCTGCGCGGGCACAAAGATCTCCAGGTCCTCTCCTGCCAGGGCCGAGTAAAGGGAATTCAGGTAGAGGAAGGGGTCGGAGACCTCCTCCGCCTCTTCGGGGAATGCCCTTCCGGCTGCCGTGAAGGCCATGGGCAGGGCATAGGGATTCTCATACACGGTCCTGCCGTTCCCCGAAAGGCCGGTGTCCGAAAGGCCGGGCAGGGCCCTGTCAGACAGGACGTAGCGGACGCCCAGAAGGGAATCGGCGGGCAGGATGCTGGTGTTGACGATGGAGAGACAGTTCTCCTCGTTCCGGTAGCCCAGCCTGTCCAGGAACTCGATGTTCTTCAGGTCTCTGGTGGAGGAATAGGAGGCGACGCCCATGAAGCCGTAGGCCATGGACTCGTTGTATTCGGACATGAGCCCGTTCCCGTCCCTGACTCTGGCTCCCAGCTGGCTGATCCGGTACACGGAAGGGTCCTTTTCCTTCAGGGCCTGAAGCAGGGCCTCCTCCTCCCGGACATAGGAGGCGTAGGAGCCCGCCTGGCTGTTCTGGTGGTTGAAAAGGAGGATCTTGCCGCTGTAGGCCAGCTCTGAAAGGCCCAGGCCCAGGCAGAGGGCTCCGGTCACAAGGCGCCTTTTCCCGTCCCTGCCCGCCATGACAAAGAGGGCCAGGAGGGAGGCCAGAAGAAGGGCCAGGACCAGGGTCATGTAGATCATCTTCAGGGACTGGAGCCTTCTGGCGTAGGACGTCAGCAGAAGGACAAAGGCAAAGGAGGAGCCGGCCCGGAGCAGGGTCCTTCCCCTGCCCTCGCCGTCCTCCTCTTCCTCCCGGGCGAACCAGGCGCCGGCCAGGAAGAGGACAAAGAAGGTCCCCACATAGGCATAGCGGTACCAGTAGGAATCCGCCCGCTTGAAGAGGGAAAAGACGGAGCTTAAGGGCCTCCAGTAGAAGCAGAAGAACAGGAAGAGGGCAAAGAAGGCAGCCGTCACTTTTTTATACAGGTCCGTTCTCCTGGACATAAAGAAACAGACGCAGCCCAGGAGGGCGGCGCTGCCGCAGTAGAGGGCCAGGGTCCCCCGGGCGGAATCCGCCCCGATGGTAAAGCCCTGGACGGCCGTCAGGAGGTTGTCAAAGTACTGGTCCAGGAAGAGCTGCTGGTCCCCGTCTCCGGCCCCGCCTCCGAAAAAGAGGGACAGGGTGGGCAGGAAGGTCACGCAGCTGATCATGACGCCCAGGGCCATGGACCAGGCCCCCAGGCAGAGGCGGCGGATCAGGCCGCCCGCCGTCAGCTTCCTGTCATGGACCAGGAGGACCGCCTCCGGAATGACGAAAAGGAGGGCAAAGAGACAGTTGATCCCGGCGGAATACCAGTTGAAAAGGATGGACAGGCCCACGCTGAGGGTCAGAAGGACCATCTTTCCGCTTTCCAGGCAGGACCAGACGCCCAGGAGGATCAGGGGCAGCATATAGACCCCGTCCAGCCACATGATGTTGGAAGCCTGGAGGAAGGAATAGTTCATGAAGGCGTAGCCTGCCGAAAGGAGCAGGACATAAAGGGGACGGAGCTTTCCCTCGAAGCGCTTCTGGAGATAGACGGCCATACAGGCGGCCGCAAGGCCCAGCTTGATAGCCAGGGCGGTATGAAAGAAGCTCTGGATCCCTGTCTTGGGGAACAAGAAAAGGAGCAGGTTCACCGGCGACGCCAGATAGTAGGCGAACAGCGCAATGTTGGACTGCCCCAGAGAGGATGAATAGGTATAGAGCAGGCTGTTCCTGCCTGCCATGCAATCTTTCAGATAGGCGAAGAAGTCAAGGTACTGAAGGTTGGCGTCCATGACTGCCGCGGAATGCTGGCCGAACGGGGCATAATGCCCCGCGGCCAGCAAAAGCGCCATCATGCCCGCGGCTGTCAGAAAAGCCAGCCCCGTGAGAGGAAGAATGGATCGGTTTCTGTTCTTTTTCAAATGGGTCCTCTTTCTGCAGCCGCGGGCGCGCGTCCGTCCCTTCTTTTATTCAAGGCCCGGGACGGGTTCTGTCCAGTACTGCCGGTCATAGATGTCGGTGAACACATACATGGCTTTGACACTGTTCTCCAGGACCAGGTCGGAGACGGTCATCTCGCCGTCCACGGTCACAGGCTCGCCCAGAGAATAGTTGTCAATGTATTCGCCGTCATAGGTATAGTAATCCGCGAAGTATTCGATCTGGTCGCCGTCCTGGATCTCTGTCAGGCCCTTGATGACCGTATCGGTCTCTCCTGCCTGGTAGTCGGTCTGGGCGCCTGCCACGTAGCCGTGGGGATTCTCATCGTCAAAGACCAGGATCAGGCGTACCCTCTGGCCGTTGAGCTCAGCGGGCACATAGCCGGTGATGGTGTAGTCCTCCTGGGTCCCGACGGTATCCAGGTGATAATAGGGCACCACCTGTCCGTCCAGGGCCAGCCAGGTCTTATCCAGGTCTCCGGAAAGGTTGCCCTCCTCGTCCCAGGCGTAGACATTGTCCATGCCAAGGTCCAGATAGCCCTCTCCGTCATCCGCGTACATGCTGAGCTCCAGGTCCTCGACCAGGTCCCACTGCTCCTGGGGCATGGAGATCACATCGGAGCCGTTCTTCTTTGTCCAGCCCAGATAGAGGGTATCGAACTGGTTCTTTTCGATGTAGGCCGCCGTGGCTTCATCGCTCAGGCTCCTGCCGGTAAAGAAGCCGGTATTGGAGGAGTCCAGTCCGTAGATGCTGCTGCCGCCTCCGGTCAGGAAGGCGCCCAGGAGCTGGGTGATGGCGTCCGCGCTCTGGGAGGAGCTGGTGCCGGAATAGCCCTCAAAAAGGGACTGGTAGGGAGAGCCCGTGCCGCCGGCGGAAATCTGGCCGGAGACCTCCAGGCCAGCGAATTCCCGGATGCATTCGGAGTAGGAATCATCCAGGCCGATGGCCGAATAGGTCCGGATGGCCGAGTCTACGCTGGAGGTCTTCCTGTAGGGGAAGTAGACCGAGAGGCCGTAGGCGTTGGTCATGGAAGCGCAGGTCTTATTATACTTGATGGCGGACAAGAGGGTATCCGCCAGGTCTTTGCCCTCCTGGGTGCCCATGTTCTTGGCGAAGTGGACCAGGTCGATCTGGTCGATCCTGGTGGAAGCCGCGAATTCCCGGCTGGCGCTCCTGGCCTTGGAGACCTGGGCGTACTGGTCGCCGGTGATCATGTTCTTGGTGGAGGCCGCGAAGGCAGCGAAGGGCTCGTCCATGGTCCCCGCCAGCTCCGCCAGGTCTACCACTGACAGGGTAGTCGCCTGACCGCGGCACTGCCTGGAGCAGGTATCGACAAAGTCGTCCACGATCTGCCTGCCGATGTCCAGGGTCGGCATGGAGGAATTCCTGCAGAAGGCCCTGAGCCAGTTGGTGTAGTACCAGCCGATGCCGGGCTCGGTCTCCTCGGAGGCGATCATGTAGTCGGCGTAGGAGGAAAGCATGCGGGCGTTCTCGGCCGTGGCCATAAGGCAGGCGTCAAAGCCGATGAAGTCAAATTTAAGGCCGCTGTCCTTCAGGGCCGTGTTGATGCCCGCCAGGGACATGGCGCCGGACCTGGGATACTTCTGGTCATAGCCGTAGCCGGAGACCGAGCCTCCGCCGTGGTCCCAGAGGATCAGGATGTTCCGGTCCGCCTTGTAGTTGGTGCTGCAGTAGCGGATGAAGCTGGTCAGGGTGGCCGGATCTGTCATGGCCTTGGACCCCAGGTCCTTCTCCAGGCACTTGACGCCCCCGGAGACCACCTGCCAGATCTGGTTGACGGAGGAGGACATGGCGGAATTCTGCCAGCGGCTGCAGCCGCCGGAATAGACCAGGACGTTGACGTTGCCGCCCACATCGGCCGCCACCATTTCCTGGAGATCCTTGGTCGCCATGGCGGAATTGGACTCCAGGTCGGTGCCGCACAGGTAGACCATGACGGTGGCCGTATCCTTGCCGTTCCCCTTGAGCTTCACGAACTTGTCCCTGGCCCCGGAAGCAACGGTGGTATCCGCGGTCTCCGTATCCGTCTCCGCCTGGGTGGCGGCAGACGCCTGCTGGCCCGAGGTGATCATGTCATAGTAGGACGCGTAATCCCCGTAGGCTGAAGACTGGGACTGGGTCTGGGTCTGGGTCTGGCCGGTCTGCTGATAGGAGGAGCTGGTCCCCGAAAGGGAATCTCCGCCGCCCAGCAGGGCGCTGATGCCTCCCGACCCGCCAAGCAGGGCTACCAGCAGGATCACGATCAGGGAGACCGGTCCTCTTGTGGGGCCGCCGCCCGACCGCCTGCCTCCGGAGCCTCCGGGGCCCAGTCCGGACCCTACGGGCCCATGCCCGGTCCCGGATCCGCGTTTATGGACGCTCCCGCTTCCTGTCACGTTCTTTTCTCTTCCAACAGGTCTTTTTCTGTCCATCATTCTCCCCCTTCATCTATGAGGCAAGGTCAGGGAAGCAGGCTCAGGATTCCCCGGCCTCTTCCTTTTCTCTGAGCTTTCTCTTTCTTTCCTTCTCTTCCTCCAGGACCTTCTTATGGAAGGCTTCCTGCCGGGCGTCCTCGATCGGCTTGACCTTGTTGGCCGCGTAGACATAGAGCACGACGCAAATGGCCAGAACGATCAGAAAGACCCGGTTGACGCCGCCGATCAGGCCTGCCTTCCTGCGCAGAAAGATCCCCAGCACGCAGGCAAAGCTGATCAGGGAAGCGGCAAGGCGCATGTACTGGAATTTCTTGAAATCTTTATCATCCATAACGGATCTCCTCCTTCTTCTGAAACCGTCCGGAAAACGGGCCCGGTTTCTGATACTGCCAGTATACCATACTGCCGGCCAATCCGTACCGGCCATAAAAGGTTTTTGGAGCCTCTGTCCGTCTCCCCGCTCCGGCTTCTTCTCTCCTGCTGCCGCCCGGGTTTGCATAAGCCCCCGGCCTGCGGTACACTTTCCTGTGGGAGAGGGTCCTCCGGAAAAGGGACCTCCTCCGGAAAGGAATCGACATGGGAATGTTTTATGAAGAAGTCAGGGACCGGCTTCTGGCCTACGCCAGGGTCGGGACCCAGTCCGCCCGGTTCTCGGGCGCCTGGCCCACCACGGCCTGCCAGTTCGACCTGGCCCGGATCCTGTATAAGGAGCTCCTGGAGATGGGAGCCTCGGACGTATATCTGGATGAAAAGGCCTGCCTGGTCTACGCGAAGATCCCCGGGACCGGCAAAGGAAAGGACGCCGCTCCCCTGGGCCTTATCGCCCACATGGATACGGCCCCGGACGCCCCCGGCGCTCCCGTAAGGCCCTGGGTCCTGAAGGACTATGACGGGGGCGACATTGTCCTGAATGAAGAGAAAGGGATCGTCATGAAGGCGGAGGACTATCCGAATCTGGCCTCCTACCTGGGCCAGGACCTGGTCCTGACCGACGGGACCACCCTTCTGGGCGGGGACGACAAGGCCTCCATCGCGGCCATGATGACCCTGGCCTCCTTTTACTGCTCCCATCCGGAGATCTCCCACTGCCCCGTCTGCCTGGCCTTTACGCCGGACGAGGAGGTGGGGGGCCTTGCCAGGGACCTGGACTTTGAAAGGTTCGGGGCCCCCTGTGCCTATACCCTGGACGGGGACCATCTGGGCTGGTACATGGATGAGACCTTCAACGCCGCAGAGGCCCATGTGAAGATCCGGGGCCGGAGCGTCCATACCGGGACCGCCAAAGGCATCATGGTCAACGCCGTGGACATCGCCTCCGACTTCATGGGAAGGCTCCCCCGGGAGGAAAAGCCCCAGTATACGGAGGGGACAGAGGGCTTTTTCCACATGATCTCCTGCCGGGCCCTCTGTGAGGAGGCGGACCTGGACCTGATCATCCGGGACTTTGACGCGGCTGCCTTTGAAAAAAGAAAGGACCTCCTGCGGTCCATCGCGGCCTCCCTGAACGAGACCTTCGGCGAGGGGACCGTAACGCTCACCATCTGTGACGAGTACCGGAACATGAAGGAGGTCCTGGACCTCCATCCCCGCCTGGTGGAGGACCTGAAGGAAGCCATCCGGGCAGCCGGCCTGACCCCGGTCCGGGAGCCCTTCCGGGGCGGGACCGACGGATCGGCCCTCTGCTTCCGGGGCCTTCCCTGTCCCAACCTCTCGGCCGGCTATGAGAACGCACACGGCCGCTTTGAGTATGTCCCTATCCAGTCCATGGAAAAGAACGTGGAGATCCTCCTTCATCTCTGCGCCAGGTAAAAATCAGAGCGTATCCATTAAGAAGCGCCGGCCTGTCCGCTGCCAAAAGCGGACAGGCCGGCGCCGCAGGTTCATCCGGACGGACTGCTTTTCTCTTCCTTCTCCCTCTCCTTCCAGACCTGGCTGGCCGCCACGGCTCCGATGACGATGACGGCCCCGATCAGGGACAGGGGCGGCAGGGTCTCGTGCCAGACCAGGGCCACCAGGGCCGGATTCAGGATAGGCTCTATGCTTCCGATGATGGAAGCCCGGACCGCTGAGATATGCTTCGTTCCCTGGGCCAGGCAGATATAGGCGGCCCCCACCTGGAAAACGCCCAGGAAAAGGACGGCCCCCAGGACCAGGGGGGAGAAGTCCGTTTCATTCCGGATCCCCGGCAGAAAGAGGACGGCGCTGACCGCCTGTCCGATCAGGATGGAGGAAAAGGCGTCCCCGTCCTCAAAGGTGTTCATCAGAAAGACCCCTGCGTAGAAGACGCCGGAAAGGACCGCGGTCAGGTCGCCCAGAGGGGACCCTCCGGTCAGGCTGTCAAAGAAAAAGCACAGGATGCCGGCAAAGACCAGGGCCGCCGTCACAAGGTCCCGCCGGGAGGGCCTCTCATGGAAAAAGAGGGCCATGATCAGGATGATCCAGACCGGACAGGTGTACTGGAGGATGATGGCGTTGGCCGCGCTGGTCATCTTGTTGGCAAGGACAAAGAGGCTGGTCACCCCCGCGAAGGAAAGAGCGCCCAGAAGGACCGTGGGATTGGCCCGGACCCGGTGCCGGGTCAGGGCCATGTAGGCTGAAAGGACCAGGGCCGCCACCAGGTTCCTGGCCCCGTTGATGGTCAGGGCCTGCCAGGGCACCAGCTTCAGGACCGCTCCCCCCGTGGAAAAGAGGGCGGCCGACAACAGGACCAGGACCGTCCCCAGCCGGGTCCTGTCCCTGTGATCTTCCTGTCTGTTCATACGATATCCTCCTGCCGGCGCCAAAAAGCCTGCCGGTCCCTCTGATTCTAAAGCTATCCCGGCACAGACGCAAGGCGCGGGAGGCAGACAGAACAGGACAGATGATAAGCCCTTTTTACAATAGATTTTGGAGAAAGCCCACGGTTTTAACCGTGGGCTTTCTCCGAAATCTATTGTAATGAAATGTAGCCATTCGTCATAAATCCGAACAGTACTGTTTTCAGCATGCT
>CAMOUD010000088.1 GCA_946626215.1 uncultured Lachnospiraceae bacterium | reverse complement strand
GATGGACTCGTCGTTGTTGATGACGTCCGCCACGGAGTTGATCAGCTTGATGGTCAGCTTGGCGTTGACATAGCCTGCCGCCGCCTTGGCGCCGAAGATAAAGGTCCTCTTATGGATATCCAGGTTGGGATCTGCCTTGAGCTTGTTGTAGAGGTACATGACATGCAGGATGTTGAGGAGCTGTCTCTTATACTCATGGAGACGCTTGACCTGCACGTCAAAGATGGACCTGGGATCGACCTCGATGCCGTTGTGATCCAGGATGTACTTGGCAAGGCGGACCTTGTTCTTGTACTTGATGTTCATGAACTCCTTCTGGGACCGGTTGTCGTCCGCCCATGTCCGGAGCTCGGAGATCTGGGACAGGTCGGTGATCCAGCCGTCACCGATGTGGTCGGTGATCCAGTCGGACAGGTTGGGGTTGGCATGAAGCATGAAGCGGCGCTGGGTGATGCCGTTGGTCTTGTTGTTGAACTTCTCCGGGAACATCTCATAGAAGTCATGGAGTTCCTGGTTCTTGAGGATCTCGGTATGGAGCCTGGCCACGCCGTTGACGGAATAGCCGGCCACGATGGCCATGTTGGCCATGCGGATCTTGCCGTCGTAGACAATGCCCATCTTGCGGATCTTCTCAGCCACGTTGACGCCGGTGTTGTCGTATCTCTTATGGATCTCGATCTCGAAGCGGCGGTTGATCTCCTCAACGATCTGATAGATACGGGGAAGGAGCTGGGAGAAGAGGTCGATGGGCCATTTCTCCAGGGCTTCCGCCATGATGGTATGGTTGGTATAGGCGGTGCAGCGGCTGGTCAGGTCCCAGGCGTCGTCCCACTCCAGGCCATACTCGTCCATCAGAAGACGCATAAGCTCCGGCACGGTCAGGGTCGGATGGGTGTCGTTCATCTGGAAGACGACCTTTTCGGGCAGGTCATGGATGTCGTTGCCTCTCTCGAGGAGCTTCTTCAGAGCGGTCTGCAGGGAAGCGGATACGAAGAAATACTGCTGCTTCAGGCGCAGCTCCTTGCCCTGATAATGGTCATCCTTGGGATAAAGGACGTCGCAGATGGTCCGGGCCAGGGTCTCCTGCTCCACGGCCTCCTGATAGTTGCCCTTATCAAAGGAATCCAGCTTGAAGGAGGTCACGGGCTCAGCGTCCCAGATCCTCAGGGTGTCGACAAAGCCGTTGCCGTAGCCGATGACCGGAAGGTCATAGGGGACTGCCTTGACGGACCGGTAGCCTTCCTGTTTGAAGATGGTGCGGCCGTTGGGGCCGGGATGGGAGGTGACATAGCCGCCGAAGTGGATCTCCTGGGTATATTCAGGCCTGCGCAGCTCCAGAGGGTTGCCGTGCTCCAGCCAGTTGTCCGGTACCTCGACCTGGTAGCCGTCCCGGATCTGCTGCTTGAACATGCCGTAGTGATACCGGATGCCGCAGCCGTAGGCGGGATAATTCATGGTAGCCAGGGAATCCAGGAAGCAGGCCGCCAGTCGGCCCAGGCCGCCGTTGCCCAGAGCCGGATCGGGCTCCTCGTCCTCAATGGCGTTGATCTTGAAGCCCAGCTCCTTGAGAGCCTCCTTGATGGGCTTGTAGGCCATCAGGCTGATGGCGTCGTTGCCGAAGGCGCGGCCCATGAGGAATTCCATGGACAGGTAGTAGAGGGTCTTGGGATTCTGGTCTTCGAAGGCCTTCTGGGTCTTCATCCAGCAGTCGATGATCTGATCCTTGAGGGCCAGGGCCGATGCCTGGAAGACCTGCTGGTTGTTCGCTTCCTTCATGGTACGGCGGTACATGGTTCTTACATTGTACTCGACACTACGCTTGAAGAGATCCTTATCAAAATTGAATGTGGGTCTTTTTGCTGCCATATTACTACCATTTCCGCGCTGTCCTGCTAGATAACGGACTGTACCGGACAGCGCCTTTTGCGTACAGTCCGGCACCCGGCCGGGACTGCGGATCCCGCCCGGATGCCAGTACTCTATTTCTTATCTGTTATGGAACAGCTGCACGAAGGGACAGGCCGGACGGGCCTTTTCCCCTTGTTGTGCAGGTATCTTATAAATAAATCCCCCTCTTGTCAACATAAAAAATACATAAGTGTCAAGGAGGAGCACTTTACTTTCTGATTTTTCAGACTTTTTCCACGCCGATCAGGACCATTTCCCCGTTCACGTTCCATTCCTTTTCGAATTTCAGAGGGGTATCGGCCAGGATATCCTCGGCCAGGACCTTGCCGGTGATCATGTCCTTGTTGCGCTCGGCCACCTGGCTCAGTCTGGCGCTGCCGCCCAGAGAGACGCGGATCCTGTCCGTGACCTCAAAGCCGGATTCCTTCCGCATGGTCTGGATCTTGCTGATCAGCTCATAGACATAGCCTTCCTCGATCAGTTCGGGAGTCAGGTTGGTATCCAGGGCCACCATGACCTGTCCGTCCTCCTGGGTCACGAAGCCTTCCTTCTGGCCGGTGGAGATGACCAGATCATCCTCAGCCAGCTCGATCTGGACGCCCGCGGCCTCGAAGCGGAGGACGCCGTCTGTCCTCAGGGCCTGCATGGCGGCGTTGCCGTCCACCGTGGAAAGGTACTTGCGGATCGCGCCAAGCTGCTTGCCGTAGCGGGGGCCCACCTTCCGGTTGTTGGGAAGGAAGGAGTAGCTGGAGATCTCGCTGGCGTCCTCGGTGAAGCGGACAGACTTGACGTTGAGCTCGCTGGCGATGATCTCCTTATAGAAGTCATCCAGGGCCATGGGAGCCTTGACGATCATTTCCGCCACCGGCTGACGGTTCTTGATGGCGGAAGCGTTCCGGCAGGACCGGCCCATGACGACGATCCTCAGGACCTCGTCCATGCAGGTCTCCAGGTCTTCATCGATCATGGAGGCGTCGCATACAGGGTAATCGCACAGGTGGATGGATACAGGGGCGGACGCGTCCACGCTCCTGACCACGTTCTGGTAGATCTCCTCGGTCATGAAGGGGATCATGGGGGCTGCCGCCTTGCAGACAGCGGTCAGGGCCGTGTAGAGGGTCATGTAGGCGTTGATCTTGTCCTGCTCCAGGCCCCTTGCCCAGAAACGGTCGCGGCAGCGGCGGACGTACCAGTTGGACATCTCATCCACGAACTTCTCCAGGGTCATGGCCGCTTCAGTAATCTTATACTGGTCCAGATCATTGTCCACGTCGCGGATCATGGTGTTGAGCCTTGACAGGAGCCACTTGTCCATGACGGACAGGGAATCCCGGTCCAGGCTGTGCTTCGTGGGATCGAACTGGTCGATCTCCGCGTAGAGGACATAGAAGGCGTAGGTATTCCAAAGGGTGCCCATGAACTTGCGCTGGCCCTCGGAGACCGCCTTGGGATGGAACTTGTTGGGCAGCCAGGGGGCGGAGTTGCGGTAGAAGTACCAGCGGATGGCGTCTGCCCCGTGGGTACGGAGGGCGTCGAAGGGATCCACCGCGTTGCCCTTGGACTTGGACATCTTGTTGCCTTCGCCGTCCAGGACCAGGCCCAGGACGATGACGTTCTTGTAGGCGGGCTTATTGAAAAGAAGGGTCGATTCCGCATGGAGGGAATAGAACCAGCCGCGGGTCTGGTCGACCGCCTCGGAGATGAACTCCGCGGGGAAGCGGCTCTCGAAGAGCTCCTTGTTCTCAAAAGGATAGTGGTACTGGGCGTAGGGCATGGCGCCGGAGTCGAACCAGCAGTCAATGACCTCAGGGACCCTCTTCATGCTGCCGCCGCAGTCGGGGCAGGGGATCGCCACCTGGTCCACGAAGGGCCTGTGGAGCTCGCAGTGAAGGTTCTCAGGGTCTCCGGAAAGGTCCGCCAGCTCCTGCCGGCTGCCTACGGAGATCTGCTTTCCGCAGTCCGGGCATTCCCAGATGTTGAGAGGGGTGCCCCAGTAGCGGTCACGGGAGATGCCCCAGTCCTGGATGTTCTCCAGCCAGTTGCCGAACCGGCCCTCGCCGATGGTGGGCGGGATCCAGTTGATCTGCTTGTTGTTGCGGACCAGGTCATCCTTGACAGCGGTCATGCGGATGAACCAGGACTCCCTGGCATAGTAGAGCAGGGGGGTATTGCATCTCCAGCAGTGGGGATAGTCATGCTCGAACTTGGGCGCCGCGAAGAGGAGGCCTCTGGCGTCCAGGTCCTTCAGGACCTCGGGGTCCGCGGAAACGGCGCCGTGGGCCATCTCCTCCTGGGTGGGCTTGCAGCGCATGCCCGCGAAGGGAGTGCCTTCCTTCAGGCGGCCCTGGGCGTCCACCAGCTGGACAAAGGGAGCGTCATACTTGCGGCCTACCCGGGCGTCGTCTTCACCGAAGGCGGGAGCCTGGTGAACGATGCCGGTACCGTCGGTCATGGTGACATAGTCATCCACCTGGACGAAGAAGGCCTTCTTGTGCTGCTGGGCCGCGATCCTGGCGGCTGCTTCATAGAGGGGCTCATATTCCCTGTATTCCAGGGCCTTGCCGGGCATTTCCTCCAGGATCTCATAGGCCGGATGGTCCTCATCGCCCAGAGGGGAAAGGACCTGGTCCAGAAGGGCCTTGGCCATGTAGTAGGTATAGCCGTCGGCTGCCTTGACCTTGGCATAGGTCTCTTCCGGGTTCACGCAGAGCGCGGTGTTGGAGGGCAGGGTCCAGGGAGTGGTGGTCCAGGCCAGGAAATAGGCGTCTTCATCCCTGCACTTGAAACGGACAACAGCAGACCTTTCCTTGAGGGTCTTGTAGCCCTGGGCGACCTCGTGGGAGGACAGGGGAGTCCCGCAGGAAGGGCAGTAGGGAACGACCTTGAATCCCTTATAAAGGAGGCCCTTGTCCCAGATGGTCTTGAGGGCCCACCATTCAGACTCGATATAGTCGTCATAATAGGTCACATAGGGATCATCCATGTCCGCCCAGAAGCCGACGGTGCCGGAGAAATCCTCCCACATCCCCTTGTACTTCCAGACAGACTCCTTGCACTTGGCGATAAAGGGCTCGATGCCGTATTCCTCGATCTGCTCCTTGCCTTCGATGCCGATTTCCTTCTCGACCTCCAGCTCCACAGGCAGACCATGGGTATCCCAGCCGGCCTTCCGGGGCACCTGATAGCCCTTCATGGTACGGTATCTGGGAATCATATCTTTAATGACACGGGTCAGGACATGACCGATATGCGGCTTGCCGTTGGCAGTCGGCGGGCCGTCGTAGAACATGTAGGTCGGACATCCCTCACGTTCCTCAATACTCTTCTCAAAGATCTGGTTCTCTTTCCAGAACTGCAGGGTAGCCTTCTCTCTGTCTACGAACTGCAGGTCCGGATTTACTTTCTTATACATAGCCTGAAGCGTCCTTTCGTAAAATTTGGTCTGATAACGCCAATACAAGATTATATCGCCAGTGTCAATTCACTGTCAAGGAGCGCCTGAGGGGGCCATGTTGCGCTTCCGGCCCAAAAGGTGTACAATACCCGGGATACGATGTGTCAAGACATCTCCCCGGCAAAAGCGCCCCGGGAAGGGTCCTGACATCCTTATTAATAAGGAAGCGGCCCTGACAGGGCCCGCGGGAAGGAAAGCAATGGACAGACAGAACCTCACTCTTCTGACAGACCTGTATGAGCTGACAATGATGCAGGGCTACTTCAAGCACAAGGACGAAAACAAGAACGTCATTTTTGACGCCTTCTTCCGGACCAATCCCTTCGGCGGAGGCTATTCCATCATGTGCGGCGTCGAGCAGCTGGTCAAATATGTCAAAGAGCTCCACTTCAGCAGCGGCGATATCGAGTATCTTCGCAGCCTCGGTATTTTCGATCCGGATTTCCTGGACTATCTGGGAGACTTCCGCTTCACCGGCGATATCTATGCCATCCCTGAAGGGACCCTCATGTTCCCCCGGGAGCCCATGGTCAAGGTCGTAGCCCCCATCATGCAGGCCCAGCTCATGGAGACCGCCATCCTCAACATCATCAACCACCAGTCCCTGATCGCCACCAAGGCAGCCCGGATCTGCTACGCCGCCGAGGGCGACGGCGTCATGGAATTCGGTCTCCGCAGGGCCCAGGGTCCCGACGCCGGCACCTACGGCGCCAGGGCTGCCGTCATCGCCGGCTGCGTGGGCACCTCCAACGTCCTGTGCGGCGAGCTCTTTGACGTTCCGGTCAAGGGGACCCACGCCCACTCCTGGATCATGAGCTTTGAGGATGAGCTGACCGCCTTCAAGACCTACGCGGACCTCTATCCCAACGGCTGCATCCTTCTGTGCGACACCTATGACACCTTGAAGAGCGGTGTTCCCAACGCCATCAAGACCTTCCAGTACATGCGGGACAAGGGCGTTGAATTAAAGAACTACGGCATCCGCCTGGATTCCGGCGACCTGGCCTACCTGTCCAAGAAGGCCAGAAAGATGCTGGACGCCGCGGGCTTCCCCGACGCGGTCATCTCCGCCTCCAACGACCTGGATGAGAACCTGATCGCCTCCCTGAAGGTCCAGGGCGCCGAGATCCATTCCTGGGGCGTCGGCACCCACCTGATCACGGCCAAGGACAACCCCTCCTTCGGCGGCGTCTACAAGCTGGCCGCCATCCAGCAGGAGGACGGCACCTACCTGCCCAAGATCAAGGTCTCCGAGAACTCCGAGAAGGTCACCAATCCCGGCAGCAAGAAGATCTACCGGATCTATGAGAAGGAAAGCGGCAAGATCAAGGCCGACCTGATCTGCCTGGAGGAGGAGGTCTTCACCGAGGACCAGCCTCTGACCCTCTTCGACCCCCAGGAGCCCTGGAAGAAGACCAAGCTCGCTCCCGGCGAATACACCCTGCGCGAGCTGATGATCCCCCTCTTCAGGAACGGCGAATGCGTCTATGAGTTCCCTAAGACCATGGACCTCCGGGCCCGCTGCCTGGCGGAGCAGGATACCCTCTGGGAGGAATCCAGACGTCTGGTCAATCCCCATAAGATCTATGTGGACCTTTCCAGAAAGCTCTATGACACCAAGGTCCGGCTCCTCAACGAAGCGGACGCTTCCCTCTGATACATCCACACAAAAGAATAAGAACGCGGGAAGGGACAGCTGTCCCTCCCCGCGCAGGCCGGGACAGAGGCCGCCATGCCGGCGGCCCCTGTCTTTTTTTGTTTCTTTCTGTCTCTTTATGTCTTTTTCGTCTCTTTTTGTCTTTTCTGTTTTTTCTTTTTTCTTCTTTGCCCTTTTCCGCTTCCGGTCCGGACTCTTCTTCAGGCCCGGATCTGCTTATGGAAGACCACCAGCAGCTCCTGGACCTTGTTGAGAAGGATCTCCTCATCGGAAAGGAGGACGCCCACCGTCTCATAGGTATAGACGAACCGGGGCTCGGCCGCCGGAGCGAACTTCAGGGCCCCCTTGTACATGCGGAGGAGCTGGGGGATCCTTTCTGCCCGGACCCGGGCGGCAGGATCGAAGGTGAACACGATCCGGCCCGCTTCGCCGGTGATGTCGATGATGTCCTGCATGGCCGCCACCGACCGGATGAGGGCGATCCGAAGGAGGTTCCCGGCAGGCGGAGGGATCTCTCCGAACCGGTCCCGGAGCTCGTCCTCCATGGAGGAAAGGTCCTCGGTCCCCCGGATGGCCGCGATCCTCCGGTAGATATCCAGCTTCTGCTCCTCGTTGAGGATGTAGGACTCGGGGATAAAGGCGTCCACATCCAGATGGACCGTTGTCAGCCTCTCCTCTTCGGCCGGCTCGCCCTTGGCCTGGCGGACGGCCTCGCCCAGCATCTTGCAGTAGAGGTCATAGCCCACCGCCGACATGTGGCCGTGCTGGGACCTGCCCAGGATGCTGCCGGCGCCGCGGATCTCCAGGTCCCGCATGGCGATCCGGAAGCCGCTTCCCATCTCGGTAAATTCCCGGATGGCGGACAGGCGTTTTTCCGCCACCTCCTTCAGGACCTTGCCGGCCTGGTACATGAGGAAGGCGTAGGCCGTCCGGCCGCTGCGGCCCACCCGGCCCCTGAGCTGGTAGAGTTGGGACAGGCCCATCCGGTCGGAATCATGGATGATGATGGTGTTGACATTGGAAATATCCAGGCCCGTCTCAATGATGGTGGTGGAGACCAGGACGTCGATCCGGCCGGCCACGAATTCCATCATGATCTTTTCCAGCTGGGACTCGGTCATCCGTCCGTGGGCAAAGGCCACCCGGGCCTCCGGCACCATCCGGCTGATGGCCTCGGCCGCCGACTCGATCCCCTCGATCCGGTTGAAGACATAGTAGATCTGGCCCTGGCGGGACAGCTCCCGGACTATGGCCTCCCGGACCATCTCCGGATTGTAGGCCATGACATAGGTCTGGATGGGGACCCTGCCCTGGGGCGGCTCCTCCAGAAGGCTCATGTCCCGGATCCCGGTCAGGCTCATATGGAGGGTCCTGGGAATGGGGGTCGCGGACAGGGTCAGGACGTCCACGTCCTCCCGCATCTGCTTGATCTTTTCCTTGTGGGTGACGCCGAAGCGCTGCTCCTCGTCCACCACCAGAAGGCCCAGATCCTTGAATTTCACGTCCTTGGACAGGAGGCGGTGGGTCCCGATGACGATGTCGCAGGTCCCGGCCGCCAGTTCCCGGATGGTCTCCTTCTGCTCGGCCGCCGACCGGAACCTGGACAGAAGCCCGATCCGGACCGGATAGGTGTGCATCCGTTCCATGAAGGTGTTGTAATGCTGCTGGGCCAGGATCGTGGTGGGGACCAGGACCGCGGTCTGCTTTCCGTCCTGGACCGCCTTGAAGGCGGCCCGGATGGCGATCTCGGTCTTGCCGAAGCCCACGTCTCCGCAGATCAGCCGGTCCATGATCCTGTCACTCTCCATGTCCCTCTTGGTATCTTCGATGGCCTGGAGCTGGTCCTCGGTCTCGTCAAAGGGGAAGGTCTCCTCGAATTCCCTCTGCCAGACCGTATCCTTCTCAAAGGCGTGGCCCCGGCTCTCCAGTCTTTTGGCGTAGAGGGCCACCAGGTCTGCCGCCACCTCTTCCACGGCCTTTTTGACCCGGCTTCGGGTCCTGGTCCATTCCTGGCCTCCCAGCTTATTCACCTTGGGGACCCTGGCGTCAGCCGAAGCGTACTTCTGGAGGGAATCCATCTCCGTGGGCAGGACATAAAGGACGCCCCCGCCCGCGTATTCGATCTTGATATAGTCCTTGGCGATGTGCTCGATCTCGATCTTTTCCACGCCCCGGTAGATCCCGATGCCGTGCTGCTCATGGACCACGTAGTCTCCCACCTTCAGGTCCCGGAAGTCCCGGATGGCGTCTCCGCCGGCTGAGGACCGGCGCTTTTTCTTTTTGCCGGATTCCGTCCTGGTCCCGAAGATGTCCGTTTCCGTGATCAGGGCAAAGCCCATGGTGGGATATTCAAAGCCCCTTCGGATCTGGCCGTAGCAGGCCGCGGTCTCCCCGGGCTTTAAGACCCGGGCGGGATTATCCGTATAAAAGGTGGGCACGCCCTCTTCGGTCAGATTCTGGGCCAGACGTCTGGCCCTGGTCCTGGAAGGCGTCAGGATCACGGTCCGGACCCCCTTCTCCCTGTATTTTTTCAGGGCCCCCACCAGACCGGCAAAATCCCGGTTGAAGGAGGCCGCCTCTCTGGCGTGCATGTCCACATCGAGATCGGGATGGAAAAAGGCGTCGTCCGTCAGCATCTCGCAAAGGCCCAGCCGCCGGTAGCCGGCCATCGCGGCCAGGACAGATCCGGTCCCGGTCAGAAGGTCCATCTGGCCGGGCAGGACATAGCCCTTTTCGGCCCGGCTGGCCATGCTTTCCCGGAATTCCGTCTCCACAGCCGCCGCGTGCTCAGCCAGGCGGAGGGGCTCATCCAGGAAGATCAGGGTCTCCTCCGGAGGCAGGAGGTCCAGAAGGGTCCCGGCCGCCGGATAGAAGTAGTGGATATAGCCCTCCAGGGGCCCGTAGTCCCGAAAGGCCCTGGCCCCCTCCGCGATCTGGTCCACGGTCATGGCAAGGCGGCGGGCCGCCTCTCCGGCGCCCCGCTTCTTCCTGGCCGCCACCGTCCCTTCCTTCTCCTTTTCCATGAAGGCA
>CAMOUD010000087.1 GCA_946626215.1 uncultured Lachnospiraceae bacterium | reverse complement strand
GACTCCCACGGCAGAACAGCAAGCTCGTAGATTCAATCTACGAGAAGCTGACTATCTCCCTGTCCATCGCGGGCCTGGCCGGCGTGGGCGGCGGAGCCCAGATCTCCCGGCTCCTGGGAGAGAAAAGAAAAGGAGAAGCCGAAAATGTCTTCAGCTTCTCCGTCTGGATGTCTGTTCTGGCCGCGGGGACCTTTTCCCTCCTGGTCCTTCTTTTTCTGGATCCCCTCCTGGCCCTGCTGGGCGCGGGGGACAATACCCGGGCCTTCGCGGCTTCCTACGCTTTCTGCGTCATCGTTCTGGGAGGCGTTCCCACGGTCATGAGCAATGTCCTCTCCAACATGCTCCGCAGCGTTGGGGAATCGGGAAAGGCTGGCTTCGGCGTCATGATGGGCGGCCTTGTCAACATCGCCCTGGACCCCTTATTCATGTTCGTGCTCCTGCCCAGGGGAAATGAGATCCTGGGCGCGGGCCTGGCCACCTGCCTGTCCAACTGCCTCTCCTGCGGCTACTTTATCCTGATGATCCGGGGACTGAGGGGGGACTCCGTCCTCCATCTCCACAGGCCTTCCCGGCTTCCGGAGGCTTCCTCCGTCCGGATGATCCTGGCCGTGGGCATTCCCTCCTGCGTGGCTACCCTCCTGTTCGATCTGGACTACGTGGTCATCGACCGGCTCATGAGCGGCTATACGGACATCGCCCTGGCGGCTGTCGGCATCGTCCTCAAGGCAGAGCGGCTGCCTCTCAATACGGGCATCGGCATCTGTCAGGCCATGGTCCCCATCGTGGCCTACAACTTCGCTTCCGGAGACCACGTCAGGATGCGGGCCGTGATCCGCTTCTGCCGCCGCCTGGGGGTGGGCTTCGCCCTGGCCAGCATCACCATGTATGAGGTCCTGGCGCCCTATATCATGCGGGTCTTTATCAACGATGCCGCCACTGTGGCCCTGGGCACCCGGTTCCTGCGGATCCGCTGCCTGGCCACCGTCTTCATGTTCCTTTGCTTTTTCCACGTCCACCTCTTCAACAGCTTCGGCAGGGGGAGGGAGGCCCTCTTCCTGGGGGTCTTCCGCTGGGCAGGAGTCAATATCCCCATGCTCTTTCTGCTGAACGCGGTCTTCGGCATGTACGGGATCGTCTGGTCCCAGGTCCTGTCGGATATCCTGGTGGTGGCCGTTTCCGTGATGGTCTACCTGCGCTTTGTCCGGACCCTCTGAGCCTTCCGCTTGTGGTGGTCTCCCCACCAGATCAGGACGCCGTAGAGGATCATGCCGATCAGGGTCCCCAGGGTGTTGTTGAAGACATCATCCAGGTCAAAGGTGCCCAGATGGTAATGGAGCTGGACCATCTCCGTGCCGAGGGAGAGGAGAAAGCCCATGATCAGGGTCCTGTAGAGGAGGAATCCTCTGGAAAAGAAACTGATGCTGTAGGGCAGGAGATAGCCCAGGGGAATATAGAGGAGGATGTTGAGCAGGATCCCCTCCAGAGGCTCCGTAGCTATGATGTGGACCGAGGAAAGGCCGGCGGACCAGTCCGCGTGGAGGAGCTGGTCCAGGACGTGAAGGGGCCCGTAGTCAAAGTAGAGGGACTGCTTGTAGGCATGGAAGGCCTCTTCCTGGACCTGGGCGTAATGGATGGCGTCCCGGTTCAGGAGGGTATAGTAACAGTTCCCGTAGAGGTAAAAGGCCAGGATGGCCAGGCGGAAGAGGGGGTTGGGCTTCTTTTTCAGGGTCAGCGTATTGGTCACGGCCAGGAGGAGGGCAGTTCCCACCACCAGGACGGCGATGACCAGGACCTGGCGGGTCACATAGGGACGGAAGCGCCTCAAAAGGTCAAGGATATGGTTCTCTTCCAGAAAGCCGGCAAAACCGGCCAGAAATCGTTCAGGCATAGGTTCCTTCTTTCTTTACTGTCATTATGAAGCGGCCGGGAAGTCCCGAAGGCCGCATGGAGGCAGTATAGGGCCCGGAAGAGGAAAGAGGCCCGCAGAAACTGTTAATTTCAGGAAAAGGGCCGGCAGGACAGAAGGGCCGGCGGGAAGAAGCCGGTAGGGAAAATCCGGAAGGATATGGATCAGGAAGAATATGGAAGGATACGCATGAAGGACCGCCCCCTCCGGAATCGGAAGGGGCGGTCCTTCATGCGTGGCGGGCTTCTTTGGGAAACTCAGTCGGCTTCCTTCAGGGCCTTTTTGATGGCTTCGATGACGATCTCCAGGGCTTTGATCCTGGCGTATTTCTTGTCCACGGACTCCAGGACATACCAGGGGGCGAAGACGGTGTTGGTCTTTTCCAGCATCTCGTTGACAGCGGCCTCGTAGAGGTCCCACTTTTCCCGGTTGCGCCAGTCCTCGTCGGTGATCTTCCAGCGCTTTTCGGGGGTATTCTGGCGTTCGGTGAAGCGCGCCAGCTGGGTGTCCGAATCGATCTGGATCCAGAACTTGAGGATGACGGCGCCCCAGTCGGCCAGCTCCTTTTCGAACTCGTTGATCTCGTTGTAGGCCCTCTGCCAGTCGTTCTCGGAGCAGAAGCCCTCCAGGCGCTCGACCATGACCCGGCCGTACCAGGTCCTGTCATAGATGGCGATGTGGCCGGTCCGGGGGAGCCGGTTCCAGAAGCGCCAGAGGTGGTGCCGGGCCTTTTCATGGGGCTCGGGGGAGGCGATGGGGAAGACCTCATAGCCTCTGGGATCCAGGGCCGCGGCGATCCGCTTGATGTTGCCGCCCTTGCCGGCCGCGTCCCATCCCTCATAGGCGATGATGACCGGGACCTTCTTCCGGTAAAGGGCGTAGTGAAGGCCGTGGAGCTCGTCCTGCAGGGCCTTGAGCCTGGTCTTGTATTCCTCCTCGGTCAGGGACTTGTCCAGGTCGATCTCGGAAAGCCGGATGACGGGGTTCATCCGGAAGACGTTCTGGCGGACCGGAGCGTTGACGGCGGTGTTCTTCAGGGCGGTGTCGATGCCCTGGTTGAGGTAGCGCAGGACCTGGAGCCGGGCCCATTTCTGGCTGCCGGCGTCGATGACGAACCAGGGGGCGGCGTCCCGGTCGGTATCCTTGAGGTACTGGTCATAGACCTTGAGGCACTTTTTATAGGACCTGTTCTCCTTCAGGTCCTCCTCCCCCACCCGCCAGGCGGTATTGGGGTCTGCCAGAAGGCCGTCCAGACGCTTCTTCTGCTCCTTTTCGCTGATGTGGAAGAAGAACTTCATGACCAGGTAGCCGTTGTCCGTCAGCTGCCTTTCGGTGATGTTGATGCTGCGGATCCGGTCTTCGTATTTTTTTCTGGACAGGGACCCGTCCATGACTCCCTTGGTGACTTCTCCCATCCAGTAGGTGTCATAGAACTGGAACTTGCCCTTTTCCGGAATCTCGATGAAATAGCGGTAAAGGAAGGGCTTCCTCAGCTCATCCTCAGTGGGCGGCTTGTCCATGGTCACGACCTTGAAAAATCGGGGATCGATGCATTTGATGATGTCTCCCAGAACGGAGCCCTTGCCGGCAGACCCCCAGCCCTCCAGGATGACCATGACGGGGAGCTTTGCCTCCTTGATCTTCATCTGGCTGGCAAAGAGCTTTTCCTCCTCTGCCTTGATCTGGCGCTTCAGTTCTTCCTTATCGGGGCGGATGCCTTTTACATAATCAGCAAGCATATGTGCCCTCCCTCCTTCCTCCAAACGGAGCGGCGAAATTGACAGTTAATTTCATGATTTGATTGTACCATTCGGGATACTTTCCGATAAGATGCAAAAGCTACGAAAATATAAGGGCTTTTTGTTCAGCCTGCCTCTGCCTGCCGGAGGGACAATGGAAATCCGGGCATAAATAACCAAAATGCTGTATAGTATTGAACAGGGCCGGAGGCCCGGGAGGTGCGCCTCCGGGCTTTCCCGGATCATGATGAGGGTCCGGAAGCCGGCGGCCGTCCTTTTCCTCCTTCTGGTCCTGCCGGCGGCCCTTCTGCATACGAAGAACGCCTACTATTACTTATGCAGCAACTTCATCATGGCCCAGGTGGGCCTGCTCCTGGCCAGGGGCACGGCGACGGCCATGACCGCTGTCCTCTTCGCCCTGCCCCAGCTCCTGTTGTGGGTGGAGGGCAAAGGCCGTGACACTTTGCGGCATTCGTCAATATTGATAAAAAAAGTCTGGAATTCCCCGTGTATGTTTTTATAAATATGCTATAATTGACCGTGTGTTATCTGTCCAACGCCTGATTTCTGCCATGAGGAGGTTCCCTTGAAGGGAAAATATTCACGAGATTACAGGCTGCATGAATACTTCGATGAGAAGGGCAAGGTCCACGTTTCCTCCGAATATATCGGAGAGGAATGGCGCTTCGTTTCTCCTCCGGAGGTCATCCGGAGCGAAAAGAAGAAGGCCATCCTGAGGACGGCGGCCGCCTGGACCGCCTTTATCGCGGCCCTGGTCCTTCCCAACGGAGCCATGCACCGTCTCTATATAGCCCTTCCCTTTGCCTTCCTGGCCCTTCCTCTCTTCCTGTACGCGGACTTTACGGCCGCCTTCCGGAAGATGGAGGAACCCATGGAGCACAGGCACTCGGACCGGCTCAATAACCGGCTTCCCCTGATTTTGGTCCTGTGGAGCCTGTTCTCCATGGTGCCGGCCGTGGTCTGGGGCTTCCAGCTCCTTCTGGGAGCGGGCGCGCAGATGGGAGATTATGTATTTGAAGCCTGCGCTCTGGTCCTCATGGTCCTGGGCGGAACAGCCTTCAAAGGCAAGGATCTTCTGATGGCGATGGCAGACAGCTCAAAATGAACCCAGGTGAGGGGGGAATCCTCACAGGAAATAAAAGGAGGTAAAAAAGTATGAAAAGAAGAGCACTGGCTCTCGCACTGGCAGCTGTCATGGGCATGTCTCTGGCAGCCTGCGGCGGTTCTTCGTCCGGCGGGGCGGCAGAACCCGCGGCAGAGGGCGGCACACAGGCAGCAGCCGAAGAAGCGCCCGCAGGGGAAGCGGCTGAAAGGGAAAGCGGCAACTTTGTATACGCGACCGCTACCTTCGGACAGAAGTTCAGCCCCTTCTTCTACACCACCACCTATGATAATGAGGTCGTGACCATGACCACCGGATCCCTGCTGGCATCCGACAGGGGCGGCGCGATCGTCGAGCACGGCATCGAGGGCGAGACCAGATCCTACAACGGCACAGATTATACCTATTACGGCATGGGCGACGTCGAAGTCGTACAGAACGCGGACGGGTCTGTCGACTACAACCTGACTATGCGTGATGATGTCAAGTTCTCCGACGGCGAGACCGCCAACATCGACGACGTGATCTTCGGCATCTATGTCCTGGCAGATCCCACCTATGACGGCTCCTCCACCATCTATGCCCTGCCCATCACCGGCATGGAAGAGTACAGGAGCGGCATGCAGTCCAGGATCGAGCTGATCTGCGAAGCAGGTCCCGACGGCTATACCGAGAACGACAACTATACACAGGAGCAGTATGACGCTTTCTGGGGCGCCTTCAACGCCGGCGGCGAGAAGTTCGCTCAGGAGATCGTGGACTACTGCATCGCCAACGGCTACAACGCCGAGGGCGACTCCGTAGCAGCCTGCGCTGCCAACTGGGGCTATGAGCTGGCCGAGGATGCCACCGCTGCTGATTTCTTCGCCGAGATGGTCAACACCTACGGCTATGACCTGTCTGACGAAGGCATCAACCTGGAGACAGCCGGCACCTCCATCACCGACTTCATCATGGGCGAGCTGGATGCTGATATGGTCGCCACCCTGCAGGCCGGTGTCCAGACCGGTGAGGGCGCTCCCAACATCGCCGGCATCATCCGGACCGGTGACTATTCCATGACTGTCCATATGGATTCCTACGATGCCACCGCCATCTATGAGATGTCCTTCATCGTAGCGCCCATGCACTACTATGGCGACGAGTCCCTCTATGACTATGAGAACAACAGCTTCGGCTTCCCCAAGGGCGACCTGAGCATCGTCAAGTCCAAGACCTCTGAGCCCATGGGCTGCGGTCCCTATATCTTTGACGGCTACTCCAACGGCGTTGTCACCCTCAAGGCCAACCCCGACTACTACCTCGGCGCTCCCAAGACCGAGACCCTCCTTTTCCAGGAAGCTCTCGATTCTGACTATGTGCCCGGCATCGTAGCAGGCAACTTCGACCTGGCGACTCCTTCCATCAACGACGAGACCCTCAAGGCCATTCAGGACGCCAACGGCAACGGCGAGCTGGTCGGCGATTCCATCACCACCTACCTGATCGACTATCGCGGATACGGCTACCTGGGCATCAACGCGGACCTGGTCAACATCAACGGCGAGCCCGCTTCTGACGCTTCCAAGAACCTGCGCAAGGGCTTCATGACCCTGTTCTCCGTCTATCGCGACACCGTCATCAACTCCTACTACGGCGACCGCGCTTCCGTGATCCAGTATCCCATCTCCAATACCTCCTGGGCAGCTCCCATGCCTGCGGACGAAGGCTATCATACCGCGTATTCCACCGATGTGGACGGCAACCCCATCTACACCGACGGCATGACCGAGGAAGAAAGATACGCGGCCGCCAAGGAAGCGGCCATCGGCTTCTTCAAGGCGGCAGGCTTCAACTATGATGAGGCAGCAGGCAAGTTCACGGATGTCGAGACCACCTATGAGGTCATGATCCCCGGCTCCGGCCAGCAGGACCATCCCGCTTACGGCGTAGCCGTGGCAGCCTCCGAAGTCCTTGACAGCCTCGGCATCAAGCTGCAGGTCAACGACGTAGGGACCTCCGTCTGGAACAACGCCCTTGAAGGCAACACCGCCATGATGTGGGCAGCCGCATGGCAGGCATCCGTAGACCCTGATATGACACAGGTCTACACCGGCCAGAACGCCCACGGCAACGGCACCAACTCCAACCACTACTCCATCGATGATCCTGAGCTGGATGCCATGATCGCCGATGCCCGCACCAGCGCCGATACCGAGTACCGCAAGGCCGAATATAAGGACTGCTTCGATATCGTTATGGACTGGGGCGTTGAGCTTCCTCTGTATCAGCGTAAGGACTGCACCACCGTTTCCACCCAGCGTGTCGTGATCGACTCCGTCCCTCATGACATGACTCCTTTCTGGATGTGGTACGCGGAGATCGAAACACTTGCAGTGCAGTAAGATCTCTATTTAAGCAGCTCAATCATTCATAGTACGTGTGCGGAGGGGAGAAGTCCCCTCCGCATATGATTATTCAGAGAAAGCAGAGATAATACTATGGTAAAGTACACAATCAAGCGCCTGCTCTACAGCGTGATCATCCTGTTCTTTGTCATGTTCATCATTTATATCCTGATGTACAATATGCCGTCCGGATATGTGGAGACAAAGGCAAGAGAACTGGCGTCGAGGCCCGGCGCCACCAAGAGCTACGCGGAATGGCTGGCAGCCCTCAACGCCCAGTACGGCATGGACCAGGGCGTGGTCAAGGGCTACCTGATCTGGCTGAGCAACGCTGTCAGAGGCAACTGGGGCGATTCCTGGTCCTGGACCATTCCGGTCGTCGAGGAATTCCACAACACCGTATGGTATTCCTTCATTCTGGGACTCGTTTCCTTCATCTTTGAGATCATCATCGCGATCCCCCTGGGCATCACGGCTGCCCGAAGGCAGTATTCCTTCACGGACTACTTCACGACCGTCATCTCCATGATCTGCATTTCCATGCCGACCTTCTTTGTGGCGACGGTCCTCAAGTATGTATTCTCCGTCAAGCTGGGCTGGTTCGATCTGTCCGGCATGCAGGGACGGAACTACCAGAACCTGTCGGATTTCGGCAAGTTCCTGGATGTGGCCAAACACTTTGTCCTGCCCTCCCTGACCATCGTCATCATCAGTATCGGCGGCCTTATGCGTTATACCAGGACCAACATGCTGGAGGTCCTGAACGCTGACTATATCCGGACGGCCCGGGCCAAGGGCGTGCCGGAAAAGAAGGTCATCAACTATCACGCCTTCCGCAACACCCTGATCCCTCTGGTCACCACCCTGGGCGGGTCCCTTCCGGGCCTCTTCTCGGGCGCTCTGATCACGGAGACCCTTTTCTCCATTCGCGGTATCGGCTATGCCTCTTATACCTCGATGACCACGGGCGATATTCCCTTTATCATGTTTTACCTGGCTTTCATATCCATCCTGACGCTCCTCGGCAACCTGATCTCAGACCTCTTATACGGGATCGTCGATCCCCGTGTAAGGCTCAGCTAAGGAGGGCAGCATGGCAAGATATAATCTGAACGAGGCCCTGAAGGCAAGGGCCGCCTCCATGAAAAAGCAGGATGACGGCGAGGTCAAGCTGGACGATCTTTCCCGCGTCAAGGTCCTGTCCCCGGGCCGTCAGGTCTTCAAGCGCTTTGTGCGCAACCGCCTGGCCATCTTCGGGTCCGCGACCCTGATCGTCATGTTCGTCTTTTCCTTCCTGGGCCCCCTCTTTTATCCCTACGGCCAGAAGGAGATCTTCTACCGCTACGATTCTCAGAACGTCAACTACGCCCTGGCCAGGATCAATACCTCCTACAACGGCTATACCATCGATGACAGCGTCGAGGTGGAGCGGTCCATCGGCAACTCCATGAACAGCAACATCAAAAAGATGCTGGCGGACGGCCGGGACACCCTGGTCGTGGCAGGCTCCGAGGGCGGCTATCAGATCCGCCGATATGCCGACAATATCTACATCCTGTCCGAGGCCGAGCTGACAAAGATCTGCTCCGCCGGCAGCGGAACCGCCAGGATCGGCACCTATGACTCCGTCAAAAAGGAGATCGCCTTTGCCGGTGAAGAGACAGAGGGCCTTGCTGAGGCCATAGCGGCCGCCGGCATCAAGGGCAAGGGCGGCAGCGTGGATTTCCAGGGCACCACCTATACCCTGACCAAGGGCAAGGGCAAGACCTATGACATCACCGCCTCCTTCGAGGGCATCCACTACATGGGCCCCGCCATGGACGCGGGCTTTGAGGAGGCCCTGAACGCCGCCCTGGAAACAGGCGAATCCTTCACCTACAAGGATAAGACCTACGCCCTTCTGGACCAGCAGGGCTCCTACCTGGTCTGCGAGATGGGCAGACTGACCGACGCGGCTGTCTATACCTCCTATACCTTTGATTTCTACGAGACCGGACTCAAGGCCTCCGACGAGTTCAGGACCGGCGCCCTGGAGGCGACCGTGAAGGGCGGGACCTTTAACGCGGACGGTAAGACCTATTCCATGACCGGCCATGACGATACCTTCATCATCACCGATGACGCCGGCCAGGAATACGCCGAGCTGACCCTCTTCTCCATCAGAAGATATTCCGGTGAGGACACCATGGAGTACGGCCTCAAGAAGGCCATCGGCGCCAAGGTGGAAGAGATGGTCCAGTCCGGGGAAAAGAAGGGCGAGCTGACCTATGACCTGCCCATGCAGGGCGAGGACGGCCGCTATGTCTATGACGAGGACGGCAATCTCCAGTATACGGAGACCGACATGGTCCTGACCCAGAGGAACGTGGGCGAATACGTCATCAACTGCGACCAGATCAACTATGTCATCGATATGTTCTCGGCTCCCTCCGCCAAGCACCCTCTGGGCACCGACGGCGACGGCTTTGACGTGCTGGCCCGTATCATGTACGGCGGCCGGATCTCCCTGATGGTCGGCTTCGTGGTCGTCTTCCTGGAGCTCCTCCTGGGCGTCATCATGGGCGGCATCGCCGGCTTCTACGGAGGCTGGGTCGACAACCTGATCATGCGTCTGGTCGATATCTTCTACTGCCTGCCCTCCATGCCGATCATGATCATCCTGGGCGCCGTCATGGACGCGCTCCGCATGGACACCTATATCCGTCTCATGATCATGATGGCAGCTCTGGGCATCATGGGCTGGGCCGGCGTTGCCAGACTGGTCCGCGGCCAGATCCTGTCCCTGAGAGAGCAGGAGTTCATGGTGGCAGCAGAAGCCACCGGCATCAAGGTCCGCGACAGGATCTTCCGTCACCTGGTCCCCAACGTCATGCCTCAGCTGATCGTTACAGCCACCATGGGCGTCGGCGGCGTCATCCTGACGGAGTCCACCCTGTCCTTCCTGGGCCTGGGCGTCAAGCACCCTCTGGCGACCTGGGGCACCATCA
>CAMOUD010000086.1 GCA_946626215.1 uncultured Lachnospiraceae bacterium | reverse complement strand
GGGGATTCCTCCAGGGATGCCCGGCTGGCCCTGGCCTTTTCAGACGCCTACTACAAGAGGGTCCTGGCCCTTACGAGGGAGGAGTCGGCCGGGTCTTTTTCCAGTCCCATCCTTGCGGAAGCCCTGGACCTGGCCAGGGCGGCCTGTGACCGGGAAAGGTCCCATAAGACCCGGAAGAACCTGGTGCGGGTCCTGGTGCGGTACTCTGAGTACCGGGAAATGGAAGGAGACCATGCCAGGGCCCTTTCCCTCTGTGAGGAGGCGCTTCCCCTCTGCAATGAGGATCTGGATGAGGAGGAGAGCCCTGAACGGACCCGGCTTTTTCTGGAGACTGCGGAGGCCCTGGCCGGGCTTTGCCTGCATGAAAAGAAATACGGGATGTCCGGATCCCTGTATCAGAGGTGTGTCTCCCTTCGCGCGGATCTGGTCAGGCAGGAGCGGACCCCGGAGGACTTCAGGGCGCTGGCGGCGCTTAGCGGCAGGGCCGGATACGCCATGGGAGAGACCGGTCATTATGATAAGGCCGTCCTCTACTATGAAAGCTGCTTTTCCCTCTGGGATCTTTTACTGAAAGAGGAACCCCTGAGAGAGGATCTGGAGGAAGCGGAGGAGGATTATGAGGCCGCGGCTCTTTTCTACAGCAGAAGAAAAAGCTATGATAAGGCCAGGGACTGCTATGAAAAGGCCCTTGCCCTGGAAAGAAGGCTTCGGGACGGGAGCCCGGAACAGGACGGTCTGCTGGCGGACGTCTGCACCCGCTTTGCGGGCTTTCTGATCTATGACGGGAATGACAGTGAAAGAGCCAGGGCCCTCCTGGAGGAGGCCCTCATGATCTGTTCTCTTCATGAATCCCTCTTTATCCGGCAGATGATCATCCGGGACAGGATCCGGGAACATTTCGGCTGAGCGGCAGGGCTGACGATACGGAAGCGGACACAGCTTTGTCCGCGGAAAGGAGCATGCGATGACGATGGATGATACAGGCCTTGACTTCCTGGACCTTGGCGACTTTGATCAGGAAGAGCCGGGGAAGACAAGCGCGGAAAAGTTCGAGGCCATGTTCAAAGAGGCCTTTCCCAATCCCGCCGTCTATGCCCAGTCCTTCCGGCTTCCCCTGGCCTGCCTGGCCATCTCTCCGGATCCCGTTCCGGCGGAAGACCTGATCTATATCTTTTCCTGGGTCGATGACAGGCTCGAGTCTTTTGCGAGAGAGGTCTTCTTTATCGCCGATATGGTCATGGACAGGACCGGCAGGACCGCCTTTGCCATCCGGGACCCGGAGGTATCCGCCTGGCTCTTTTCCCCGGCTGCCGGCCCCTACATGGCGGATGAAAGGGAAGCTGCCCAGAGGATGGCTGACGCCTTTTTTGAGATCTTCGATCTGAAACGCAGGGAGCTGACTCCCTATGAGGCTCTCACCCTGCCCTTCCTTCTGAAGAAGATCCCGACAGCCGCGGCCAGAGAAAAGCTGGCCTTTCTGTCGGATACTCCCGCCTTTGTGTCCGCTCTGATGATCTGCGGGGAGGATGCCCGGGTCACAGGCCATACGGATCAAACGGCCCGGTTCTATCTCCAGGCCCTGGAGATTGCCTCCGCCCTGACGGCCCGCAAGAAGACCAGCGGGAATGCCGCCATCTCCATTGAGGTCATGCGGAAGACCGCCCGGATCTATCTGGACACGGACCGGATCAGAGACGCCCTGGCCATTTACCTGAGCGCCTGCCGGCTGGCCACCTCCGAAATGGAAGGGAAGCTGACGGATTCTGTCAGCATTTCCCTGGAGGAAGACCTTCAGGCCCTTTTTGAGCAGTGTGAAGACAAGGGGGACCTGGAATCGGCGGATGCCTGCTATGTCGGTCTCCTGGCCCTGGCCAGGAACCTGGCCTTCGGGAGCCAGATCGACGCGGTGCAGTACGCCGGCCTCCTTACCGGTCATGCCCATTTCCTGATGAAGCACAGCCTGTTCAGGGAAAGGGCCAGGGATGACCTTCTTCTGGCCAGGCGGATCCTTCTGGCCGCGGGAGGCCATCAGGGCATGCTGATGAGCATTGAACGCATGCTGGCCTCCCTGGACGAATAGCCGCGCCCATCCTTGAAAATCCTACATCCGATGACTGAATTCCATCGGCAGCTAAGCTTACAGGCAGCCCTTTTTCCAGAAAGGGCTGCTTTTGCGTTTGTATGGAAACGAACGGCCGTTGTCAGGTGACCCTGGCTGTCTTATTCTGTAGGTGGGGCCGGAAGGATGGACAGCCCCGGGAGAACTGAGAAACGATCAAAAGCCGATCCTATAGCGCTGGCACGGGGATAAGGGTGAGCGAACATGGCAAAGTTTGGCCGAAAAGGTCCTGTCTGCTTTGGGTACAATGCCTATGAGCAGGCCAAAAAGGAAGTGTTCAGAGAGGCCGGAACCGGCAGAAGAGCGACTGTCAATAATGAGGTCGATATCATCGCTCTGAGCGGCATGAATGCCACAATGGTATGATCTATGAAATAAGGGCCATATCCGATCACTTCCTGTCGAAAGGCGTACTGACGGTCTCGTCAGATTATCGGAATCCGGTCAAAGCCGCGTTTGCTGAACGGGCAAAACAGATGGATATCGAACCTTGGGGGACAGATACCCTGTGGAACCAGAGATAAGGGAATCGTGAAGCGGGATCCCCGTTCTTTGTCATGGGCCGGATAAGGACCCTTACCGGCCGGAAAAGGAATTCAGGAAACAGACACAGGACCGGGCGGTCATACAATAAACAGGATGATGCGCCAGTACATACAGCCGGGCAAAAGCAACCTTTCTTCGGAAAAGGTTGCTTTTGCGACTTTTATGGAAAAAGCGCCCATTGTTAAGTAACTATAGTTTCTTTATTCTGTAGATGGAACGAGAAGCCAGACTGCTGCATTGGGCAGGGAAAGGACGGCACGGATGAAAAGAGTCAGGCAGGAGGCCTTCTTTCCGGAGTTTCCGGATGTCTGGATCACAGGAACAGACAGAAACGCTCTCTCAGCTGAGGAACTGGCAGTTCTCCGGCAGCAGGCAAGGTATTGCCAGGCCATGGTGGACGCAGACAGGGAGACCCTGGAGGAGATCATTTCCCCGGATAAGGTCTTTGTCCACATGAGCGGGAAGCGCCAGTCCAGAGCCGAATATCTGCGGGATATCGAATCGGGCAGGCTGACTTATTTTTCCATCGGGATCGATCATCCCGTGATCCATGTGAAGGGGGACCGGGCCTCTGTCACCTTTACCTCTGTCCTGGACGCCAACGCCTACGGGGCAGCCGGGGTCTTCCGGATGAAGGGGACCCATAGCTATGAGAAAAGGAACGGCGCCTGGATCGCCGTGAACGGATAAAGAAAAAGGAGGAAGCAGCCATGATCTTTGACAGGAACGAGAACAGGGAAGTCATCGCCCTGCTGGGCGCTGGCAGCATGGGAACGGCCATCGTCCGCCGGATCGCCGCGGGCAGGAAGATCCTGCTGGGCGATATCAGCCAGGAGAACCTGGAAAGGACCGCCAGGGACCTGGCCTACAGCGGCTATGACGCGGTGACCATGGTGGTCAACGCCCTGGACAAGGCCTCCGTAGAGGCCTTTGCCGACAAGGCCGCCTCTCTGGGCCCGGTCATGTATTTCATTGATACGGCGGGCGCGTCCCCCAGTCAGGCGGATCCGGACCACATCCTCCGTCTGGATATGGTGGGGACCGGCTGGGCCATAGACGCCTTCGGAAGGGTCATGGCCAGGGGCGGCGCGGGCCTTGTCATCTCCAGCCAGACCGGCTATATGTATCCCATCCCCTATGAGACCGAGCAGGAGATCCTGGCGGCGGAAACGGACTCCCTCATGGACCTGCCCTTTATCAGGGAGACCGCGTATCAGAGATCGGGCATCGCCTACATGATCGCCAAGAGAGTCAACCAGCTCCAGGTCATGAAGGCAGCAGCCACATCCTGGAAGGAGAGAAGGGCCAGGATCAATTCCATCAGCCCCGGCATCATCGTCACGCCCCTGGCCTATGATGAATTCGCCGCGGCCGGAGAGGGCTATCAGCGGATGGTGGACGCCTCCGCGGCCGAGCGGTGCGCCAGCTCTGATGAGATCGCGGAGGCTGGAGCCTTCCTCTTGGGAGACCATGCCTCCTTCATTACCGGCACCGATCTGCTGATCGACGGCGGCGTCATCGCCTCCATCCGGACCGGCAGGTCTACGCTGGGCTGAGGACGGGAATCAACCGGATAGCAGTAAGCAGGAAACTGAGGATCAAAACACGCGGCATGCCGGAGAAAGGTCTTCCGGCATACCGCGGGAAAGAGAGGAAAACATGGAAACCATCAGACTGAACAATGGCCTGGCCTGCCCTGTGATGGGCCTCGGCACCTTTATGCTGAGCCCCGCGGACGCCGAAAACAGTGTCCGGGAGGCCCTGAAGATGGGATATTGCCTGGTCGATACTGCCAACGCCTATGTCAACGAGAGGGCTGTCGGACGAGGAATGAGAGAAAGCGGACGAAAGAGAGAGGAGATCTTCCTGTCCACCAAGCTCTGGCCCAGTGAGTATGAAAATTCCGGGGCTGTGGATGAGACCCTGGAACGCCTGGGCACCTCATACGTGGACCTTCTCTATATCCATCAGCCCGCGGGGAACTGGCTGGCCGGCTACCGCCTCCTGGAGAAGGCATACAGGGAGGGCAAGGCAAAGGCCATCGGCATCTCCAACTTTGAAGGCAGGTTCCTGGAGGAGCTGGAAGCAAAGTGGGAGATCGTCCCCCAGTTCATGCAGGTGGAGGCCCATCCCTATTTCAGCCAGAAGGATCTGAGGGCCGTCCTGGACAGATACGGGATCCGGCTCATGAGCTGGTATCCCCTGGGCCACGGCGACAAGTCCCTGCTGGAGGAGCCCGTCTTCGCGGAACTTGCCGCGAAATACGGCAAGTCTCCTGCCCAGATCATCCTTCGCTGGCATACCCAGATGGGCTTTGTGGTCATTCCCGGCAGCCGGAACACGGACCATATCCGGGACAACCTGAATATCCTGGACATTTCCCTGACAGAGGAAGAGATGGATGCCATCGGGGCCCTGGACAAGGGGAAACGCTATTATTGCAGGACCGATGAACAGCTCGCGCAGTTCGCGGCTTACAGGCCCGCTTACGAAAGACCGTAAGAGCAAAAGGAAAACCATAAAAAGACCCGGACCAGCCGGGCAGAAAGGATGGCGCGGCCCCAGTCAGGCCGCGCCATTATTAAACAGGAAAGGAATCCGGATTTCCGGTCCCGGCAGGGAGCCGTGAAATCCCGGATGCTTTGTCAGAGCCGGTTGACAAGGCCGATAAAAAGAGGGAGACCGGTCCTGTCATGCATGATGGCATAGAGGAAGGGCCGGGTCAGCTCGACGACCCTGAAATCGGGAGGAGGACAATAACCGGCGGCAACGACTGCTGCCGTCACGGCAGCTGCCCGGGTCCCCTTTCTGTCCACCTCGATCCTGGCCTTATGGAGGAGGGCCTCCAGCCTGAGCCTGGAGGCGGACAAAGGAGAAAAGTCCGCCCGGTCGGTAAAGACTGTACAGATCCCAAGAGCCTGCAGGACAGGGAAAAGATTGATGTCCGAGGAATCTCTGAATTCCGGCAGAAGGATCCTGACATTCGCCCGGTTTCTGCTCCTAAAAAGAGCGGAAAAGTCAGGCAGGTCCCCATGGGGCCCGATCCCGCCGGAGGAGGGCTCTCTGGGGAGGAGGGCCATAAAGGAAAACGCTTTTCCCTGATAGGGCTTCACAAAGCCGGTATAGGAAGCGTCCTCCACATACAGGGATTCCGTATCCCGGATCATGGGGATCTTCCTTTCGGTCCCGTCCGCGCTCCGGAAGACTTCCCGGACCAGTTCATCCGCTTCGTACGGCCTGGTCCATTTCCCTTCAAAGGAGGAGGCGTTCAGGAGGCAGGCCAGCATGTCATTCATGGAATCATCCGCGATCCTGCTGATGAATCCCCTGGTCTGTTCTCTGACCCAGCGGTTCACATCCTCGGCCATATTTCGGGAGGAAAAGATCTCTCCTCCGAACAGAGTCCTCAGGCGGGAGTCATAACCGGGGACGATGGTCTCCGCCAGGTCATGCCGGACGCAGACCGCGTTGGCAAAGGAGAAGGAACTGTTTCCCGAAAGGGCGGTCCGGGTCCGGACGATTGAATCCAGGACGTCCTGCCGGCCCTCCCTGCCGGAAAGCGCCACCAGGATCTCTTCCCTGGTCTGACCCGCGGCAGCGTCCGCGGCCATGGCCAGGACCATAAGGACCGAGAAGGGAGAGAGGATCAGGTTCTGCCCTTCCCTTCCCCTGCAGGCTCCCTGAAAAAGCTTCCGGGCAAACGCGCTGTAAAGCTCCGTGAATAAATATGCTTCAGACATAGATACCTCCCTGGTCCAGGACCAGCCGCGGGGGGATCCCCCCTCTTGGTCCCTGCGGTCCCAAAGGGTCCGCAGGCCTTGCTTCCTTATCAGTTTACCATAAAGACTGTCCGGTAAACGGCCCTTTTGCCCGGCACTTCCGCGGGACCGGGAGGAATACGGGGAGAGTGAAATACGGCTTTTTTAAGGAAATTGAAAAAGGGAGGATCCTGCCGTATGATGATTAGGAAGCCGGCACGGCCTGCCGTTCTGTATGGCCGCCCGGCCCTCAAAGTAAGAAGGATTTAGAGATGATTCTGACAGGATACGAAGACCTCCGGGTCATAAAGACCATTCACGCCATCAAGGCCGCCTTTGAAGAACTGATCTGTGAGAAGGACTATTCCAGGATCCGGGTCAGGGAACTCTGTGAGAGGGCAAAGATCAACAAAAAGACCTTTTATCACTACTATGAGACCCTGGACGCCCTGCTGGCCGAGATGCAGGAGGAACTGTCCGCCGGTTACCTGGAGAGGATCCGGAACCTGACCCTTCCGGACGACCTGGATCAGGTCAACCGGGAATTCTTCCTCTATTCCGCCTCCCAGGGCCTGGCCTATGAAAAGATCACCTGCAGCAGGTCCTACAGCGCCATCCGGGACCAGATGATCGAAGAGGTCACCGCCAAAGGCTGGGGGAGGTCCCCCGCCTATCAGGCTCTGTCCTGCTATGAGAAGAAGCTGGTGGTCTGCTTTGTCAGCAATTCCGTCCTCCAGGCCTATATCCAGTGGGTAGAGGATGGAAAGAGCCTTCCCCTGGAGGAAGTCATCGACATGACGAACCGGATCGTCCTGGGAGGCGTTCAGGGCTTTTTCGCCTGACCTCTCCGCTTGATCCCGCATATGAAAGGAGTGACCCTATGGGAAGACGTGACCTGACCGCTGTATTCAAGGAGACCCTCCAGATCCTGGAAAGAGGATCTTATGAGGTAAACGGCAGAAACGCGCGGCTCCATCTGGACCCTGACCGGATGCGGGCCTGCAGGGTCTTCCTGCCGGAGGATCTGGAGGCTCTGGCTCCTGAGTCGGAAAGAGAAAGCATGGAGCAGACCGGGACCTGTGCCTTTTCCTGCGTGAACGCGGATTCCTTTGCCCATGCCGGTGACCTGGCAGAAAGATACAGAATGGACCTGGCAGGAGAGGGGAAAAAGCCTGTCCTGGTCCTGAACCTGGCCAATCCGGTCAATCCAGGAGGCGGCGTGCTTCATGGCGCCAGGGCCCAGGAGGAAGACCTGTGCCGGAAAAGCTCTCTTTTCCTGTCCCTGGTCAGCCGGGCGGCCGCGCCCTACTATGAATATAACAGGAGGCTGGATTCCTGGCTGGGATCCGACGCCATGATCCTGACGCCCCAGGCGGAGGTCATCCGGGGAAGTGACAATTCCCTTCTGGAGGAACCCTTCCTGGTCTCCGTCCTGACCTGCGCCGCCCCGGTCAGGTCCAGGGGACTGTATGGGCTGACGCCCGTTGAATATGAAGACCTGATCTATCACCGGATCTGCCTGATCCTGAAGGCGGCCGCCTGCCTGGGCTATGAATATCTGGTCCTGGGAGCCTTTGGATGCGGGGCCTTCGGCAATGACGCGGCCCGGGTCTCGGCCCTGTTCGAAAAGGCCTTCCGGGAGTTCACGCTGGAGGGCAGAGACATATGCGCCTTCTTCAAACGGGCGGACTTCGCCGTCCTGGACCGGACAGACCGTCAGTACAACTACCGGAAATTCGCGGAAAGGTTCGGAGCGGGACGGGAAGGACAGGATCTTTAGTCCGCGCCATGCAGGCGGGCCTTTTAGTGACCATATTGTTCGTGTTTTGTGAAAGGGGAGAGATTTCATGGTATTTCGGATCGCCTTGCTGCAGCTGATGCCTGAAAAGGACCTGGAGGGCCAGCTGGAAAAGGGAATGGCTGCCTGCCGGAAGGCAAAGGAGATGGGGGCTGACCTGGCCCTCTTCCCGGAAATGTGGAGCGACGGCTATTTCCTGCCGCAGACAGAAGAAGACCTGGAGGCTTTATCCATTCCCGCTGACAGCCCCTTCCTGAGAGCCTTCTCTTCTCTGGCAGAAGAGCTTCAGATGGCCATCGGGATCACCTTCCTGGAAAAGCATGAGCCCGGCCCCCTCAACTCCCTTCTCCTCTTTGACAGAAGGGGGGATGAGCGGCTCCACTATTCCAAGGTCCATACCTGTGCCTTTGACCAGGAGTGGGTCCTGTCCCCCGGAGAGGACTTCCATGTCTGTGACCTGGATACCGGCAGAGGCCGTATAAGGATCGGGGCCATGATCTGCTTTGACCGGGAATTCCCGGAAAGCGCCCGGATCCTCATGCTGAAGGGAGCAGAGGTGATCCTGGCGCCCAACGCCTGTCCCATGGAGATCAACCGCCTGTCCGCCCTGCGGACCAGGGCCTATGAAAACATGGTCGCCGTGGCCACCTGCAATTATCCCAAGGGGCAGCCTGACTGCAACGGCCGGTCCACGGTCTTCGACGGAGTCGCCTGGCTGGAGGATGAGCCCGGCGTCCGGGATATGTGCGTCCTGGAAGCGCCCAGTGAAGAGGGAATCTATCTGGGGGAGATCGACCTGGACATGCTCCGCGCCTACCGGGAAAAGGAAGTGATGGGCAGCCGGTACCGTCATCCCGAAAGCTACGGGATCCTGACGGATGTCGGCTGTTAAAGGGAAAGAAGGGGCCGGAGGAAGGCCCTGACCGGGACGTCTGTCTGAGAGGACAAGACAGCAAAAAAATGGATTGCTGTATGATTCGCAGCAATCCATTTTTCTTTGGACCAGATCTGATATTCAGGATTCCCTGAATTCCTTCTTTGCCAGCCATCCGCGGAAGAGGCCGCCCTCCAGCACGGAGATGATGAGGAAGAAAAGGTCGGCGAAGAGGATGAAGACAAAGGAAGGAATCAGGATCCGGGTATATTTCTTGCCGAAATACGTTCCCTTCCGGATGGCTCTGCCCATGCCGGCAAGATAGTACAGGACGCCCAGGTTGAAATACAAAAGCAGGGCAGCGTTCTGCGCGAAGCTGATCCAGGCCTCCCTGGGAAAGAGCGTACCGTCGTGAACCAGGCTCAGAACGGTGTTCAGGGCCAGGAGACCGATATCGACGAGGAAGAGGATCCGGGTCACGTTCAGCATGACGCCGCCCCCGATCCCGACGCCGCCGCCCCATGTTAGACCGGCGCGGGAACAGAAATTCTCGAAGACCTGCATGAGGGGCTCGTTCTGCTTCCCTTCGATAAAGCCGTTGTTGGCGATGCAGCAGATCCTGAGCTTCAGGCCGTTCCTGCGGCAGAAGTCCTCCATTTCCTCCATGAATCGGAGCACGTGGGACGGAACGCCGTCCACATAGAGGGGGAGACCGAAGACCACCGTCTGGGCGTCTCTGATCTGATCCAGGATCCGGGCATGGTCGGAGGGCCTGCGGAGCCTTTCATTTACCTTTTTCCCGCCGACAAAGAGGCGCTGGAGAAAGAGGAAATAGGCGGAGGCGCAGAAGCGCTTCCTGGGACTGCAGTTGATGAATACTGTCTTCATAAGCATTCCTCCAGGTCTGAAAGGTCTGTCAGAAAAATGACCTCGGACCGCTCATAGCCGTCGTTGACCGCGTTCCGCTCCGCCATATAGCGGAAGGTGTCCTTTTCTTCCTCGGTCACATCTCCGTACACGATCACCTTCCAGAGGTCGTGTTTTCCGTAGCGGAGAGTATGGTGCATCTGCCGGCCGCGGTAGGTGCTTAAGGGGGTGGAGGTACCGATGGACCGGTCCAGAATGTTCTTTACCGCGGCGCTGTAGGCGCCGTAGAGATTCTTCGTGATGATGACAAGCTCGTCCGCCTGGCCGATCACCCGGCAGACCTGCTGAAGAGCGTCCTTCATGAAGCACTCCGCCGGATGTCTGGTCCAGCAGCCAAAGCAGCCCTGGCACGGGGCGTAACGTCCGTCCG
>CAMOUD010000085.1 GCA_946626215.1 uncultured Lachnospiraceae bacterium | reverse complement strand
CAGCCGCGCCGGCCAGCAGGATCAGGATCCCGACCAGGATCGACAGTGCACCTTCATTGTTTTTTTTCATTCTCACCTCTCAAGCTGAGACACAGATTTTTTGACTTTCACCTCATTATAAGAAGTTGCAAAGAGAAAAGCAATCACGCCGGGGCTGCCGGTCCCGTACTCCTCCCCTGAAGCCGGTCCTCCACAAAAGATCCGCAGTCCCGGCATCCGTCACAGGGATCCGGTCAGTTGTCCGCCCCGGCGGCAGGAGGGCAGACCTGATAAATGCGGTGCTTTACCCGGTCGTCGGCAAAGACCGTTTTAAAGCGCAGTCGACCGTTGTCATAGATGGTCAGATTCTGATCAGAGACCACATATTTTACTCCGATCCGGGGGAGCATGTCCGCCGGTATGGCCAGTCTGATTGTGTCCGGTGTGGGGTTTTCGGCGGATATTTCCCCGCTGTCCGTGAGCTCAACGACGATATGGGCGTACCTGTTCCAGACCTCCTCCAGGCTCCCCTCCGGATCCAGGCGGTCCCAGAGTTCCCTGTTTGGATAGGTGTTGGTGCTGTTGAGGGTCGGGGCCCCGTACATAACAGGAAAATTCCCGGTCACAAAAATATCGTCGACCGCGATCCATTTCCCGTCGTCCTCCCGGGCGATCCTCTCGATCGCCCTTCCCAGTGTGTGGCTCATGAGGTCGGGGAGTCCTCTGCGGACGGGATTGACCGCGGCTCCCGTCAGCAGACAGGCCGCGCACAGGACCGCGCACATGGCCCTTTCCCCCAGGGCGATGCTGACCATGGCGCAGGCCAGGACCACTGCGCAGAGGGCCGCGCCCAGGAGCCCTTTCCCGCCCGAAAAACAGCTGCTGTAGATAAACCTGCCGGAGACAAGGATCACCCCCGCCGCCAGCAGCACGGCCGCGCACAGGGCTGCTGGCCTTCCGGCCCGTCCCCGCAGGATCCCTGCCGGCCTCCTTCCTCTTTCTGCCGGCCCCGGTTTGATCCGGACCGGATCCGGAGCGTCCCCCGCTCCGGCAGCCGCTGCCGGGCTCCCGCCGGAAAGCTCCGATGTGCCGGCTTCTGCTTCTATGCCGGCATCCTTCCGGGAAGTCTTTTTGCAAAAGAGCAGGGCACAGGCCCGGAAGAGAACCAGCATATTGGTATAAGACAGGGCCACCGCGCAGCGTCCGACCGGGGACTTGCTCAGGAGGGTCACAGAGGCCAGGACCCGCGGAAATCCCGCGGTCACAAAGGTTCCAAGCAGGACCAGGACAGCGGCCAGGCACAGGAGCAGGGAGTCATTTTTTTCCCTTCTGTACACCGCGTACGCCCCGGCAGCGAGTCCGGCAGGGAACAGGTCATAGAAAGCCGCCATCTCGCAGACATTCCCGGGTACATTGGCATCCCTGAAAGGAAACAGGGGATTGGCGGCATAGTTAAAAAAGACCGTCCAGCCTCCGCCCCCGGTGACGGCCCTCTGCCCCGGATAGACAGTGCTCATGACAGCGCTGATGGTGTCCCGGGACCTGTAGAGGATCAGGCCCGTATTCAGGCCCAGGACCAGGAGGACCGCCAGCAGGATGGGGACATCCGTCTTCCAGTGAAATACAAAGGTTATCCGCCGGCTGACCAGGACCCAGATCCCGGCGAAGAGAAAGACATAAAAAAAGGCGATCTGCCAGGCCGGATACAGGACCAGGAGATAGGCGCCCGCCAGCCAGGACATCCCGGCCGCGAAGAGGCCTCTCCTGACCGGAGACCCTGTCTCCATATAGCCCGCCAGGCACAGGACCAGTCCCTGGCCGTAGACCAGCATGTCGGGGAAGGCATTGGTGCTGAACCACCACTGGGTCACCGGCGCCAGGGCCGTCATGCAGGCCAGGGCCAGGGAGAGCAGGGGTCTTTTTTCCGTGATCAGCATGCCGAATTCAAAGGAGACCATAAAGAGCAGGATCAACTTCCCGCACCAGTAAAAGGAGAGGCCCCTCTCCGGGCCCAGAAAAAGATATCCGAGCTGAAAGGGTCTGTAGACCATGGACCAGTCGCGGATACTCTGGGCATAGACCATGCTCATGTCCGTCTCCGCAGCCCGCAGGATCCCGCCTGTCCGGCCGAAATCGTTGTAGTACTGGGACAGGGCCATGGGCGTGAAGACGCACCATTCATCCGACCGGATCGGCCGGTCCTTTCCGAGCAGGACCGCCTGCTCCGCCATCCCGGCCGTCGCTTCGTCCGGCACATATCTGTACCACATACCGACGGAGGACCCGTTGATCTTCAGCGACACCAGGAGGACCAGTAAAAAGAGGGCGATCCCCCACCTGCAGTGCATGGTCCATGACAGGGCCTGCCTTATTTTTTTACTCATTTTTCCATCTCCCGGTTTTTCCGTCGATCTCTTTGCATGGGCCCGTCATCCCCTCTCTTCCCTGTCCTGCATTCCCCGGCCGGATAGGGGGCTCTCTGCCGCTTCCCCAGCCGGACCGGTGCGGTCCTGCCCTTCCCGGGTATCCAGCCTGCGCTGACGCTCCGCGTCGATCAGATGGTATTCAAAGTCCTGCCGTTCCTTCTGGCGCAGAGTATCTAAAAGAAGACCGCAGAAAAAGGAGAGCAGGGCGGCCATGGAAACAAAGCCGCTGGCGATCAGAGTCGGAAAGCGCGGCACCAGCCCGGTCTGCAGGTATTCCCGGAAGACCGGCACAAAGAGGATCAGGGCTGCAAGCATAAGCAGGCCGGCGAAGAAGCCGAAAAAGGACAGGGGCCGGCAGGTCCGCAGAAGCCGGGTGATCATGCGGATGACCCGGATCCCGTCCGGGATCGTCTTCAGCTTGGAATCGCTCCCCTCGGGCCGGTCCCTGTAGTCGATCACAAGGCTCTCCATGCGGAGGTTTTTGTCCAGGGCGTGGATGGTCATTTCCACCTCGATCTCGAAGCCTCTGGACAGAACGGGAAAGGTCTTGACAAAGGGATAGCTGAAGGCCCTCAGTCCTGTCATCGCGTCATGGATCCGGCTGTGAAACATTGTGTTGATCATGGCACATACGATCCGGTTGCCGGCATAGTGGAAGGGCCGGCTGTTTTCTGTCCGGTAGGTGGAGGACAGCCTGTCAGCGGCCACCATATCCGCCTGTCGGTCCAGGACAAGCGAGGCCATCTCCCTGCCGCATTCCGCGGGGTAGGTGTCATCGCCGTCCGTCAGTATATAACAGTCCGCGTCGATCTCCCTGAACATCCTGCGGATCACATTGCCTTTTCCCTGCATGTATTCCCTGCGCACGATGGCCCCGTGGGCCTGCGCGATCCCAGCCGTCCCGTCCGTGCTGTTGTTGTCATAGACATAGATCGCGGCTTCGGGCAGCTGACGCTTCCAGTCCTCCACCACTTTGGCAATGGTCTGCGCCTCATTGAAGCAGGGAATGAGAACAGCGATCTCGTTCATGCTTTCACCTGTCCTTTTCCTGAAGTTTTTTTCTTCTTCATCGCGCAATGCCCATGACTTCAGTCGCGGGATACGCGCGTAAAAGGGAGCCCCGCTTCATCGCGGGTACGATCCCGCGATGAAGAATAAACGCTCCGCGGCAGATCCTTACTTCCGGAGCTCCATATCGTCCAGTCTGACAGCCCCCCAGTATTTGTGGTGCCAGTCCAGGTAATTGGTCTCGTTCAGCTCTGTCCGGATCTGGAAGACCATGGCCGGATAGACCGCGTCGATCATGTACTCGCTGCCGTCCTCACCGAACTGAAAGGCCACCAGGTCCGCCCGGTACTGGCCCGAGGCCAGGTGGGCGAAGGAAAGACCGGCCGTTACGGTGCAGGTCCCCTTTTCGAAATCCAGAAAGTTCCCGGACAGCATGGACCCGATCTTCTGCCCGTCCTGGCTCCAGAGCTCAAAGCGCAGGCCGACCCGGTCCAGGGGCAGCTCCGCCGTGCAGACCAGGCTGATCCTGATCCTGTCCCCGCTGTCCCAGACCGGCTCCCCGCCCTCCGGCAGGGTCAGGCTCTCAAGGGTGAACTTTTTGACCATGCGGATCAGGTGGTCATTGGGCCTGTGGGCCGGTCCGAAGCGGATGTGGCGGGCCATGATCTCCTCCGAACCCAGGTAGACCGCGATGGCCCGGTCGACATCCCCGTCAAAGACGATCCTGCCCCCGTCCAGCACGATACAGCGGTCGCAGAGCTGGCGGATGGTGTTCATATTGTGGCTGACATAGAGGACCGTCCGGTCCTGTCCCCGGGCCGCGTCGAGCAGGCGGCCGATGCATTTTTTCTGAAAATCCATGTCGCCGACGGCCAGGACCTCATCCATGATCACGATCTCGCTCTCCAGATGGGTGGCGACGGAAAAGCCCAGCTTGACAAACATGCCGCTCGAATAGCGTTTGACCGGCGTATCGATAAAGTCCCCGATCTCCGAAAACTCTATGATCTCATCCAGCTTGGCGTCGATCTCCGCCCGCGTCATTCCCAGAATGGCTCCGTTCAGATAGATGTTCTCCCGCCCGGTCATGTCCCCGTGAAAGCCGGTCCCCACCTCCAGCATGGAGGCGACCCGGCCGTAGAGGTCCACTGTCCCCTCCGTGGGCGCCGTGATCCGGCTGATGATCTTGAGCAGGGTGCTCTTGCCCGCCCCGTTTTTCCCGATGATCCCCAGGGTCTCTCCCTTTCTCACAGTCAGGTCGATCCCGTCCAGGGCATAGAAGGTCTCCTTCTTCCCCCGGCCCTCGCCGGACCTGTCCTCCTGCCGGCCTCTCCTGCGCTCGCGCCAGTCCTTGATCGCCCCCTGCAGGGTATGGATATCGATCTTGCCGTAGCGGTATTGCTTGCGCAGACCCCGGATCTCGATCATGGGACGGCCCTTGCCGCCCTCCTCCCGGCCTTCCTGTGTCTTTTTTTCTTCCATAAACCAGATACCTTCCATACGCTGCAAATCTTATGATGATGCCATCAATAGATAAGCGGGCATTTTTTCACTCTTCCGCAGCATGCCGCGTCCTCTTTCCGACCATGCCGCTCGTCAGAGCGGCAACGCAACGCGATCACAGGTGCCTGGGCCCGCGGCACAGGCACCGGAGTGAAAAATCTTGTATCGACAAGATTTTTCACTCTTTATACAGTATCCGCGAAGTTCCTCTGCACGCGGTTGAAGATCATGGTTCCCAGCACAAACAAAAGGACCGTAAAGGCCAGGCCTCCCATGTACAGGCCCGGATCCGCCTCGCCCCTGCCCAGCATGATCCTGCGGATCAGCTCCATGAGCCCCGTGACCGGGTTGTGCCGGATCAGGGTCCTGAGGGGCCCCTCCGGGATGGCGGACAGGGGATAGACGACCGCGGACCCGTACATCAGGAGGTTGACGCCGATGTTCACCAGGTGCATGAGGTCCCGGTAGCGGGTCGTCAGGCTGGACAGGAGCACGCCGGCGCTCATGCCCAGGAAGGAGACCTGCAGGAAGAGGAAGGGGAGGAAGAAAAAATATTTCCACTCCGGTGAGACGTCCCCGCGGGCCGCGTAGATCGCCAGCAGCACCAGGACGATGGCCAGCTGGACCAGAAAGCGCAGGCAGCTGACCAGCATCTCCGAGAGCGGCATGACCAGGCGGGGAAAATAGACCTTGCCGAAGAGGTTTGCGTTGGAGACAAAGGTCGACGCGTTGGAGGTCAGGCTGTAGGCGAACATGCCCCAGACGGAGGAGGACAGAAAATAAAAGAGGATCTGCGGGACCCCGTCCGTGCCGATCGCGGCCACATGTCCGAAGATAAACATATAGATCAGACTGGACAGGACGGGATTGAGGATGATCCAGAGGGGACCCAGGATCGTCTGCTGGTAGGTCATGGTAAAGGTCTTTTTGGTCATGAGCAGGACCAGGTCCCGGTAGGCCCAGACCTCTCCCAGCTTCAGATGCAGACCTCCGTCCTCCGCCTGGAGACGGACATGATAGGGCGCCGCAGGCCCCTGGTTTTGTGTTTTCATATTTTGCTCCTGGTAACTTCCCGGCAGGGACTGGTCAGGGATCTCTTTGCAGGTGCTCGCCCCGGGGTGGCAGGCAAAGGGAAATCAGGTGTTTATTACCGCCTCAAAAATGCCCGTCCGCCCGGGGACTGCAGTCGGGCCTGCGCAGGGTCAGGTTGGGGTTGTAGCAGGGGTCTCCCGCCGCCAGCTCCCTCCCCCACAGCTCTTTGAAGTGACGGATCTCTCTGTTAAACCGGGCCTTTTTGTCCGGGGAATCATCCTCTCCCCGGCTGGCGGACTCATGGTGGTACAGCTCAGCCCAGGGCGTCCAGACGATGAGCCGGCCGGTCCCGCGGATGCGCAGGCACAGGTCCACGTCATTAAAGGCCAGAGGAAAGCTCTCATTGAGCCCTCCCGTCTCCTCCCATACATCCCTGCCTGTCATCATACAGGCCGCTGTGACCGCGGTCAGGTTCCGGGCATAGAGGAGTCTCCCCATGTACCCCGCGCTGCCCCTGGCAAGTCCACAGAAAACATGGCCCGCCACACCGCCGAGTCCCAGGACGACGCCGGCATGCTGGACCCGGTCATCCGGATAGTAGAGCATGGCGCCGACGGCCCCCACATCCGGCCGCTGAGCATACATGAGCATCTCCTGAATCCAGTCCGGTGTGATGACCTCCGTGTCATTGTTGAGGAGCAGAAAATAGTCTCCCGCCGCCTCCTTCAGCGCCTCATTGTTGACCCTGGAATAATTAAAGGGACCGGGGACGGAGACAACTCTGATATTTTTCCATCTTTTCAGAGCCTCCTCGTAGAAGGCGAAGGTCTCCGCCTCCACGCTGTTGTTCTCGGCCAGGATCACCTCAAAATTTCCGTAGGTCGTTTTCTCCTCGACCGAGGCCAGGCACCTCCTGAGCTCCTCCACGTGGTCGCAGGTAGGGATCACGATCGTGACCAGCGGCTCGCCCTGCAGGGCGCAGCGGATCCGGTAAAAGCCGGGCAGACTGATCCCGGCCTCCGCTGTAATTCCCCGGGCCCGCAGGCTGTCCGTGACCGCCCTGCAGCCAGCCGCATAGGCGTAATCCTTGGCTTGTGTGCTCTCCGCGGCAGACCCGGCATGCGCCCTCCAGTAGTAGAGGACCCTGGGGATATGGACGATCCTGTCCGCCTCCGCCGTGAGTCTGAGCATGAGGTCGTGGTCCTGACTTCCGTCATAAGCACTTCGAAAGCCCCCTGTCCTCTCCAGAAGGGCGCGGCGGAAGGCCGTGAAATGACAGATATAATTGTTGCCCAAAAGGGTGTCCGGCCCGAAATCCGGTTTGAAATGGATCCGCACGATGTTTTTGAGATCCGGATCCTGAAAGGTGGCTTCATCCGTATAGACCAGGTCCGCCCCCTGCCCGCTGATGGCCTCCATCATGTCATGGAGGGCGGCGGGATGAAGGATGTCATCGTGGTCGAGCAGGGCGATATAGTCCCCCGTTCCCATCCCGATGCAGGCATTGCTGTTGCCGGAGATCCCCAGGTTTTCCCCCAGCCTGCGGTAGAGGATGCGGGAGTCCGCCTTTGCATAGCGGCGGCAGACCTCCTCCACCTCCGGGTGGTCCGGGTCGCTCCCGTCCGCCAGGCAGAGCTGCCAGCTGCCGTAGGTCTGGGCCAGCACGGACTCGATCATCTCCCTGAGAAAGCGGACGGGCGTGTTATAGAGCGGCACGGCGATGCTGAAAAGGACCTCTTTGGGAAAGACCCTTTCCCGCTGGGCCGCCAGCTCCTCCTCCGTATAGAGGGGGATCGACATCCACCACTTTTCCCTGTGCTTTTTGTCAAGAGTGAAGAGGATCCGCTTCCAGGTCCGCCTGATCCCGATCTCCCTGACGCTCCTTATTCCGGCGGGGATCAGATGCAGCGCTTTTGCCGCCTTGCTTCTTTTTTTCATAATCCTCCAGGATCTCCTCGTATACCCGGACCTGCAGATCCGCGATCTTTGCCGGATCATGTCTCTCCGCGGCCATAGCCGTCTCTCTCCGGGACAGGTTTGTCAGCAGGGCTTCCTTCCCATAGAGGCCGGCGATCAGAAAGGCCAGGGTATGGGGCTCATTGTAGGGGTATAAAAAACCCGTCTTCCCGTCCTCGACGATCTGCGGGGTCCCTCCCACATTGGAGGCGATGACCGGACAGCCGACCAGCTGGGCCTCGCAGACGGAATTGGGGGAATTGTCCATGATCGAAGGATGGATGAAAAGATCCGCCTCCACAAGCTCCCTGACTATCTGATCCTGGCCGATGGGCCCCAGCAGCTCCACACGGGCATCGGCGCAGCGGATCCCGGTCCTGTTTTCAAAAAAAGGGAAAAACTCCCTGGCCCCGGCGACCCGCCAGCAAAAGTCCAGCCCGATCAGGTTCTTCAAAAGAAGTCCCGTGCGCAGGATGATCTCGTTTCCCTTGCGGTCGTCGGCCGAGGAGATGGTGAGGAGCCGGAGCTTTCCCGTGTTTTTATATCTCCACCGGCCCGCCGCCTCCAGGATCCCGGGCTTCATCAGCTCCGGCACATGGAAATATACGGCGTCATCAGCATAATACCTGACGATATTCCTGTCCCAGGCGGTCCGGCCCATAAAATAGCGGTTGGCCTTCATGACCCTGCGCTCAAAGGCGGCATAGACCTCCTCTGGCCGCAGGGATTTCCCGCCCATCCTGATCATGCCGGTACTGTCCTGTCCACCAGCCTGCTGCTCCCCGGCAGATCCGGGCCAACAGCTCCGGTCATCCATCTTTCCTTCCATCTTCGCCTGGATTCCGGTCCCGAGCGCACGGAACCCAGTTCTGAGACCCCGGAACCCGGCCCTGAGCATCGGGATTTCCTTTGCCCGCCTCAGGATCCCGGCACTGCGTCCCGGAGCTCCGCCGCCCGGCCGGTTCTCCGCTCCCGCCGGCGGACTGCCGGGTTCCCGGTCCAGTCCCCTGCTGTAGCCCCGGACCATATCCAGGGAGTCGTAATAGATATTGAGAAAGCCCATCATATGGATCAGGACCGGCACGGAGAGGTTTTCCGCTATAGCCCCGTAAGGCCACTCCGTCCCGAAGCACTGGACCAGGTCGGGCCGGAAGTCCTCCACGACATCCAGGAGCAGCTTTTTCGACTCCTCCCAGCAGGCGGTCCCGGACCCCGCCCCCAGGTCAGTCCGCAGGGGGTAATAGAGGATCCCGTCCTGCTCGAACCTTACGCCGGTCCCGGTCCGGGCCGCAGGGGCAGATCCCTCTTTTCCCGGCTCCACAGAAGATCCAGCCTCTGCCATGTCCATATAGGCGGAGGCCAGCCGGATCCTGTCCGGATAGTATCTGGTCAGGGCTTCCTCCAGGCGTCTGGTCAGGCCCGGCCCGGAAGGACCGACTTGGGCCGGCCAGCGATAAGAAATCAGCAATACCCTCATAGGCCCTCCTTTTTCATGCGGGGCTCTGCCTGCGGATCCCGGGCCATCCTGTATCCGTCCAGGTGGCCCTTGACCAGCATGGCACAGCGCCGGACCGGGTGATCCAGGCTGGTCATGCGGATCATCTTCTTGAGCAGGCTTAGAAAGACCCGGAAATCACCGGGCCAAATGTCCAGTCTGTCCCCGTATTTTCTGGCAACATAGATGGAATTTCTGTAAAAATGGTAGGTGCGGGTCAGGCTGTAGGGCCTGATCCGCCATTTTTTCCACAAAAAACGAACCCTCCGCTCCGGACCGTCTCCCAGCCGATGCTTTACGAGACAGTCATGCACACAGAGGATCTTGTATCCGTTAAGGCGCGCCCTCATACAGAATTCAATATCTACGTAATCAATAAAGAGCCGCTCCTCAAAACCGCCAATGGCCAGCAGGATATCGACCCGGTTCAGAGAGGCGGAGGAGATGCAGTGGTCCACACAGGAGACGGGCCCTTCCGGCAGGTTTCGCAGGGCCTCCTCCGGATCCAGACTGTTTACGTCCCAGACGACCGGAGAGATCACCGCAGCCTGGGGATCCGACGTGTATTCCATATACTTCCGAATCAGGTCGAAGGGCACGACCGTATCCTGGTCCATCAGGAGCAGCCATGGACAGTCCATGTCCCTGGCCATCCGCGCGGCCCGGTTATAGTTGGCGGGAAGCCCCAGGTTCTGATCATTTTCGATCAGCCTGACCCGGTCAAAGGAAGCGGCCAGATTCCGGATTTCCCCGATATTGGCAGACGCGTTGTCAAAGACCAGGATCTGGTCCACCTGGCTGCTGAGCGCGTCCAGATTCTGTTTGAGCAGGGGAATCTCAGGATGATAGGTGACGACGGCTGCAAGGACTTTCATTTTGCATCCTCTCCAAAAGAAAACCAAAAAAACACTCAATATTTGAGGATAATGCGTAATAGTCTGTCAGTCAAGCCGTCTGAGCTTTGCTATAAAGGCATAGATAAAAAAGGCCGCCATATTGCAGAGGACGATACTG
>CAMOUD010000084.1 GCA_946626215.1 uncultured Lachnospiraceae bacterium | reverse complement strand
GGAGCTACTACCGGAATCCAGCCGTATGCCCAGTCGGGATCCTTCTTGCCGAAGTTGGGAGCCAGGACCTGATAGGCGAAACGGGGAGCCGCGTCTCTGGCCGCGTTCATTGCGTAGCCGGTCAGACCGCCGAAGGAAGCGCCGCATGCTACGATGACGCCGTAGACCAGAATCCAGCTTACACCGGAAGCGCCTGCTTCACCGGGGATGGAGGCCAGGGTGAAGACCAGAACGAAGGTGGCTACGAACTCAGAGCAGAAGTTGTTGACAGTGTTGCGGATGGAAGGGCCGGTGGCGAAGCAGCCGCGGATCACAGCGTCATCCGCAGTCTCTCTGATCTGATCGCCATAGAGGAAGATCAGGATAGCAGCGCCGACGAAGCCGCCGAGCATCTGGGCTACGATATAGCCGGGAACCAGGCCCCAGGACATGCCGCCGCGCATGGCAGCGCCGATGGTAACAGCGGGATTGAAGTGTGCTCCGGACATAGCGCCGAAGGAGAAAGCGGGAACCATAACGGCCATGCCCCAGCCGATGAGGATGTGAACGGTGTTGCCGCCCTTCATGCCGGAGCCTTTAAGGGAAACGTTGCAGCAAACGCCGTCGCCCAGAAGTACTAACATAGCTGTTCCGATGAACTCTGCAAGATATGCCTGCATTCTTATACCTCCTTTTTTAAGGAAGACAGATCGTTCAGTGAATACTGAACCCCCCTCTGTCTGATTGGTTGCCCGGGCGGAGGCGCTTTGCCGCCGCCCGGAAGATACATATTTAATTGCTAAGCCCCTGACTGCCTGACCCCTTCAGGCCGCTTCGGGGATGGAGCACATGGTATGGAGATCAGTCCTTTGCCCAGCCGAGGGTCTTGCTGACTGCCTTCTTCCACTGGCCGAGCTCGTGCGCTCTGGTCTCGGCATCCATGTTGGGCTCGAACTCTCTGTCAAGGGCCCAGTTCTTGATGACATCCTGCTTGCTGGCCCAGAAGCCGACCTCAAGGCCTGCCAGGTAGGAAGCGCCCATAGCTGTTGTCTCAACGCACTCAGGTCTCTGGACCTTGGCATTGATCAGGTCAGCCTGGAACTGCATCAGGAAGTTGTTCTTGCAGGCGCCGCCGTCGACCTTCAGAGCGGACAGCTTGACGCCGGAGCCTTCTTCCATGGCTGCCAGGACATCGTTGGTCTGGAATGCCAGGGACTCGAGGGTCGCGCGGATGATGTGATACTTGTTGACGCCGCGGGTCAGGCCTACGATCGCGCCGCGAGCGTAAGGATCCCAGTAAGGAGCGCCCAGACCTGTGAAGGCAGGAACCACATAGCAGCCGTTGGTGTCTTTGACTCTGGTAGCGAAGTACTCGGAATCAGGAGACTGGTCGACCATCTTGACTTCGTCGCGCAGCCACTGGATCGCGGCGCCGGCTACGAATACGGAACCTTCCAGAGCATACTCGACTCTGCCGTCAAGGCCCCACGCGATGGTGGTCAGAAGGCCGTTGTTGGGATACATGGGCTTGTCGCCGATGTTCATCAGCATGAAGCAGCCGGTACCATAGGTGTTCTTCGCTTCACCGGGGGTGTAGCAGGTCTGGCCGAACAGAGCGGCCTGCTGGTCGCCGGCAACGCCCGTGATCTTGATCGGGCCGCCGAAGAACTCGGGATCGGACTCGCCGTAGAAGCAGCTGGAGGGCTTTGCTTCAGGAAGCATGCACTTCGGGATCTCCAGTCTCTCGCAGAGCTCGTCATCCCACTCCAGGGTGTTGATGTTGAACAGAAGGGTTCTGGACGCGTTGGAATAGTCGGTGGCATGTACTTTGCCCTTGGTCAGCTTGTAGATCAGCCAGCTGTCTACGGTACCGAAAGCAAGCTCGCCTGCCTCTGCTCTCTCGCGGAGGCCTTCGACATTGTTCAGGATCCAGCGAAGCTTTGTGCCGGAGAAATAAGGGTCGAATACCAGACCGGTCTTATGATAGGCGCTGTCGGCAATATCAGGATATTTGGCAAGGAGCTCGTCCTTCATGTCAGCGGTTCTGCGGCACTGCCACACGATCGCGTGATAGACGGGCTGTCCGGTCTTTCTGTCCCATACGATAACGGTCTCACGCTGGTTGGTGATACCGATGGCAGCGATGTCTTCATAGGTCGCGCCGACCTGCTTCATAGCCTGACGGGCTACGGAAAGCTGTGTCTGCCAGATTTCGCTGGCATCATGCTCAACCCAGCCGGGCTGAGGATAGTACTGCGTGAACTCCTTCTGCGCCATGCTGCAGATCTCGCCCTTTTCGTTGAAAAGGATACATCTGTTGCTGGTCGTGCCGGCATCCAGAGCCATTACATACTTTGCCATAAGTAACCTCCTTTTTCTGTCCGGTCCCACCCGGACTGCGGCGGCCGGTCCCACCCGGACGCCTTCCCCTTGGTTGCCTGTCATGCCTGCCTGTCAGACGAACCAGACATCCCGATTGGTGGTCGAGATGGCAATGGCGCCGCCGTCCAGGGCGTTCATGACGTCTTCTTTGTCCCGGATCAATCCCCCACAGATGATCGGAACGCTGCTGATGTCCCGTATGTGCCTGATGGTCTTCTGAAGCACCACGCCCGGCAGGATCTCGATCAGGTCCGGCTGAACCATGTCATGCCGTGACTGTTTCTCGATATTTACCAGAGCCATGGAATCCAGAATGAAGTAGCGGAGCACGGTGTTGAGTCCCAGCCGCTTCGCGTGGGCGATCAGATTGCTTTTCGTCGTAATGATGCCGTCCGCCTGCGTGTACTGGCTGATGAAGTCGACCGAGATCTCCTTGGAGCTGAGTCCTCCGATCAGGTCTATATGGACCATAGCAGTCCTGCCCGCGTCCTTGATCTTTTTTACGATCTCAGGCACGGTGCAGATGTTGCCGTAAAGTATGAAAACAATATCTATGTCTGATTTAAGACACAGGTCCAGTCCCTCATCATCCTTCACAGCAGCAATGATCGGTGTCGCCTCGACGAGTTCGACAAATTCTCTCCCCATGAATACCTCCATATTGTTGAAAGTATGCCGGTCAAAAGTCCAACAAAAAAGAGCGCAGCATGAACGTAGAGCTTCAGCTCCTACATTCAGCCGTACTCTCTCGTCTCGAGGCTGTTCCTTTTAAGTTGCTTTAATGGTAACATTCTTTTGGACAATATGCAACAAGGAATTTTTATATTCTTTTCATAATTTAGAAAAATTGACAATGTTGCACAAAGAAATGACAGGAAAAAGCACAGAGAAAGCCCCCGCCCCGGCAGATTCTTGTGCAGAATCACCAGAGCAGGGGCAGAACGTTTTTTCCGCGGGCCACCCTCGCCGCCAAAGTCCGTCAGCCTGTCATGCCGGTCCCGGGCCGTCCTTTCTTTCCATCAGGGCCGTCCCCATGACCAGAGGCAGGGCCATGACCTGGGGAAGGGCATAGCGGTAGCCCGAATAGGGGCAGAGGATCAGGATGCCGGTGGACAGGATGATGGGCATGAGGGCCGCCAGGGCCTTCCAGTTCCTGGCGGACAGGATCTGTCCCAGGCAGAGCCAGGGGATCCACCAGACATAGATCACGATATAGAAGAAGGCCGAAAGGATCCCGTCATTCCTGGCCCAGTCATAGACCGACAGGGCGCATTCCCGGACATGGTCCATCCGGGCCATGCTCTTCCATTCGATCCAGTATTCCTCATAGGGGTCCCGGGAGAGGATGACGCCCCGGACGGCAGGCTCCGTATAGACGATGTCCTTGGCCGTGGGCGAGAAAAAGCCTCCCACCACGCCCAGCTCCGCCTCCAGGCAGTCCAGGGGATACCGGACCAGGAAGGAGCCCAGGAGCTTCATAAGGGCGCTCCTCTCCTCTCCTGTGCATTCAAAGCGGTAGAGCTTCTTGACCCCGTCCACCAGGGAGGGATCGTAGGCCTCCTCCAGCTGGTCATAGGGAAAGACCGCGTCAATGGTCCGGATCTCCTCCTCCGTCAGGTCCTCTCCGTGACGGATGGCGCAGGCCGCCGCCATCTGGAGACAGTTGCCGATGGCCTCCTGGCTGCCGCCCGGATAGACGTCCAGCAGGGGGAAGAGGATCCTGCCCATCAGGACAAAGATGACCAGGGCCGGCAGGAGGACAGAAGCCAGGACCTGCTTCCAGGCTTTCCGAAGGGAAGGGACCAGGAGCAGGCAGAGGCCTGTCAGGACCGTCATATAGATCCCCGTCTTTTTGGTCAGGGCCATGAGGAGGGAAAGGACGATCAGGGCCGTCAGCCTTCCCCGGGAAGGACCGTCATAGACCAGGAGGACCAGGACTGCCAGATAAAAGAGAAAGACGATGGCGTGGAGGGAGTCCTTGATCATGGTCACGGCATACATGCCCACAAAAGGAGCGCCGGCCAGGAAGAAAAAGCCGGTCCCGGAGACCCAGGCAGGAGCGCCCAGCTTCTCCGGCAGACAGATCACCGCTGCCGCCGCCAGGGCCATCAGGGGCACCTGGACCAGGTTGTAGGCTAAAAGGCCCAGGCTGGCGTCCCCGGCCAGCTGGCCCAGCCTGTAGAAGGCGGAAAAGACCAGGGTGTCAAAGACCGGATGATGGTCGTTGAGGCTGGCGGACACCTCGTGCAGGCCCCCGTACCACTGGAAGGACATGGGGGTCTTCCCGGTCACGAAATCCAGGATCTCGTTGGCCGTGTCCGCGTTGGAAGCGCCCGGGGCAAAGACCAGCAGGTAAAGATACCAGACGCCGGTCAGGGCCAGGGCCGTCAGGACCAGGTCCTTTTTCCGCCAGCGGAAGACCCTCCGCTCTCCCGCGTCTCTTTTCCCGGCCAGTCTCTGGAAGGCGGTCCAGACCAGAAGGCCCGCTGCCGTCCAGACCAGGGTCTGGACAGCGAACCGCCCTCTGCCCCCGTAAAAGAGGGCTCCGTGCAGGCGTACATTGGCGGAAGCCGCGTTCAGGGCAGCCAGCGCTGCCGCGGTCAGAAGGGATAAGACCTTTTTCATTCCACCTTCGCTTTGTCCATGAGCGCTTCACGGACCTTATCCTGGATGAGCATCTGCATGAGATAGCCCTTGCCGTAGGTCTCCACATCCTCCTCGCTGATGCCGGTCTCTTCCAGATAGGCGGTATAATCCTCCTCGGTGATGGAAAGGCCCAGCTTCTCGTAGAGGGTCTGGTAGGCCAGGTCACGCAGGACCTGCTCTTTGGCCTCCTTGGTCAGGGTCTTCTCATGGGCCACAGGGGTCTCTCCGATATAGTCATCGAAGCTTTCATAGGGATTGGCCATGCCGTAGGATTCATACATCTGGAGCATGTAGGCGTAGTTCTGCTCCTCATAGTACTTGGTCGTAGCCTTGACGGACTTGAGGTAGTCCTTCGGATAGGAGGAGATGGTGGTATTGTCCTTGATATAGGTATCAATGGAGGACCTGAGGTTGCTCTCGTAGTGGGTGTCCGTCAGGTACTGCCGGTAGGAATCCGCCGTGTTCTCGTACTTGTCGTCAAAATCGGCCAGGTTCTCCGCTACGAAGGCATCGTCGAAGACGGGAAGCTGGTAGATGCCGTTGACGGTAACGGCAAAGGAAGCGTCCTTTCCCTGGAGCTCTTCCGTGGAATAGTCATCGGGGAAGGTCACCTCCACCGTAAGGGTATCGCCGGGATGAGCGCCGATCAGCTGCTGCTCGAAGTCGTCCACAAAGGTGCCGGAGCCGATGGTCAGGTCATAGCCGTTCCCGTCGGAGCTGCCGCCCTCGAATTCCTCGCCGTCCACGGTCCCGATATAGTCGATGGAGACCTTGTCGCCGTCGGCGATGGTCAGGTCCGTCCCGTTCTCCAGGGTCTCATGCTGCTCCAGGAGGGAATCGATATCCGACTGCATGTCCTCCTCGGTGTATTCCACATCCTCCTTGGACAGGACGATGTTCTCGGGATCCACGGTCTTCGTGACGGAAGCCGCGTCCACGCCCTTGATGGTGCCGTCTTCGTTGAGCTGGGCACTGAAGTCATCAGAGGACTCGGTAAGGTTGTGCCTTACATAATAGGAATGGGCCTGAACGCCCGCGATCACGGCGATGATGACCAGCGGAACGCCGATCAGCAGGGCCCTGGTGACAGCGGCTTCCCTCTTCGCCTTCCTTCTTTCCTCTGCCTGTCTCTGGCGCTTGGCCTTGCTGGCAGACATCGTCTCCTTCTGGGTTTCCTGATTCTGAGCCATATCTTCCTTTCCGCCGCGCGCCGCGCGGCTCATAATAGTATGCATACCTTCTGTGCCTGGAAACGGGCACACCGGCTATTATACCACGCGGCCCCATGATTTGTCCGGGAAGAATGTGACATATTTGTGAACAGGCGGCAAAAGCGCTCCTCCTCCTTGCAGTTTTTCCGGGCAGGGAGTATCATATAAAGTGCGGCAGAATTCCTCTGCCGGCTTCACCTATTCCGACGCCTTGCATCAGAGCCCCGGAGCGCCGCCCCGGGATGAGGACAGATTGATTATGCACAGAAAATTCAGATCCAGAACCATGACAGGCCTTATGACCGCCATCCTCTGCGCGTCCATGGCCCTTTCATCGCCGGCCGCTGCCCTGGCAGCCGAGTCCGGCAATACAGCTGCCGCCGCGGAGCCCGCTCCTCAGCCGGAGCCGGAACCCGCGCCCGCCCCCGCGCCTGAACCGGAGCCCGCGCCGGCTCCCGAACCGGAGCCCGCTCCCCAGCCGGAACCTGAACCGGAACCCGAACCGGAACCGGCCCCCCAGCCGGAGCCTTCCTCCGGCCAGGAGAACTCCTCCCAGGCAGGTACAGGCAGTACGGCAGAGACTCCTTCCTCCGGCTCCACCGCTTCCCAGACCGCGGAACCCGCGTCCGGGGCCCAGACCGGCAGCGCCGCGGAGGAAGCTCCCGAAGAGGAAGTCCCCGCCGCGGAAGTACCGGAGGACCAGAAGGCCCCCAAAAAGGGCGCCCTTCCCTCTGAGGACGAGGAAGCGGAAGGCGTGGAAGAAGCCGAGGCCCATACCGGCAGCAACGAGGCCCTGATCGCTGCCCAGCATATCGTAAGCGTTCCCACCATCACCTTTGACTTCCGCTTCTGGAAGACCGATGAGGTCCCCATGCTGGCCCTCCGTGACCTCTCCTTCTATGAGGAGACGGACGCCGGGTCCCGGAAGATCGGGTCCCTGGACGAGGGCGGCATCCTCTACATGCTCTCCGATGAAGGCAGCTTTGTCTATGCCGAATCCGGCGAGGTCCGGGGCTTTGTGAAAAAGGACGACCTGATGGATACGGAGTCCTCCCGTTCCCTTCTGGAAACAGAGAAGGAAGCGGCAGCCCTCATGGCGGCCCTCATGGGCAAAGAAGCGGCCCCCCGTGTCCACGGCAGCGCGAAGGCCCTGGTGGATCCCTGGAAGACCTCCTGCTACGCCTACAAGACCTCCACAGTCCGTGACCTGGTCATCGGCAAGGTCTTCGCCCTGGCCAGAGAAGAGGTCTCCATCCTGGAGGAGAAAAAGGAAGGAGCCCGCGCGGTCGGCACCCTGCCGGCAGGCGGACTGGCCTACGTGATCACCGACTGCGGCAGCGGATGGACCTACGTCGAATCCGGCGACGTCCGGGGCTTTGTCAGGAAGGACTCTCTCCAGACAGGTTCTTCCGCCTCCAAGGCAGTCAAAGCGGCCGGAGAGGCCTCCTTCTCCCAGGCTTCCTCCCAGGTGATCCCCGCCGACAACAAGGCCCTTTACTACTCTCCCTTCTCCGTGAAGGAAGGCAAGCGGTCCGGCGACATCCGGAGGGCCCTGATCGCCAAGGCCCTGACCTGCCTGGGCCACCCTTATGTATGGGGCGGCACCAGCCTGACCAACGGAGCTGACTGCTCCGGCTTTGTCCAGACCCTCTTCGGTCTCTTCGGCTACAGCCTGCCCAGGGTCGCCGAAGACCAGTCCCGGTGCGGGACCCAGATCCCGGTCTCCGAGGCAGCGCCCGGCGACCTGATCTTCTTCGCCAAGAACGGCTACGTCTACCATGTGGCCCTCTACGCGGGCAATGACCAGACCATCGAAGCCTTCTCCTCCTCCTATGGCATCATTTCCTACCATGTGGGGAACCGAAGCGCCGTCTGGGCCACCAGGATCATCAACGATTGATGCCTGCTGGCGCTCGATTTTGAACACTTCCTGACAGAAACCGGTCAAATCTGCGTATATCGCAAGATTTGGCCGGTTTTTTACAGGTCCTGGCTGGCACATTTCCAGGGGAGTGCTATAGTTGACTCATAAAGACGGAAGGCAGGAAGCAAACCTCCCCCCTGTTCCTGCCGCCTGGGGCCCAAGGTCCCGGGCCTAGAGAAAGCTTTATACCCCTCCCCTATGCAGCCGCGTCGGATCCCCCCGGGTCCGGCGCGGCTTTGCTTTTCATCCTGTTTCCCTCTCAGGCGGCCGCAGCAAAAGGGCCCGGACTTTCATCCGGGCCCTTTTTTCGTCTGCTCTTCTGTTCGCTTCTGTTATTCTTCCTCTTCCCGGGTCTCACAGGCCAGGATCCGCTGCCCGTCGATGGTCGTCACATAGGCGGCGCAGTGCAGGATCCCTTCCCCGAAGTCGGCCCTGTCAAAGAGCGTCTCATAGCCGAGCCAGATGGTCCGGACGGAATCATAGTCGGACACATCCTCCGGTTCCAGGACCAGCACATAGTCGGGGTCGTCCTCGGACCAGAACTCGATCTCCACCTTTTCCACCGCGTCCGCGTTGAGGGAATAGCCCAGGTAGAAGGTGCATTTTTCCATTGTTTCCTCGCCCTCCAGGGGCTCAAGGAAGAGCTTGGCCTCCTTGTGGATCTCATCAATGACGCTCTGGTTGATATCCACGGCCAGCTTCTCTGTCAGGAAGGCCGAATTCTTGCCCAGCTCCGTCTGGACGAACCCGTAGCTGTAGGTCTCCAGGAGGGTCTTTTCATCCGAAAAGAGGTTGGTCCCCAGGCCCAGCCTTTCCCCCTCGATCCGGCAGCCCAGGGCGGCCAGGGTGGTGGGGAAATTGTCCATGGTGGAATAGGTCCGGCAGTCCTCCCGGACCGGCTCGGCGTCCGCGTTGATATAGCAGGTATAGGTCCGCCTGTCATAGGTCGTGGGCACCCATCTGCAGAAATCCTCGTCCATGGTGGTATGGTCTCCCGTCAGGACGATGGTGGTATTCTCATAGAAATCCTGGTCCTGGCACCAGCGGACGAATTCCGTCACCTGGCGGCTGGAGCAGGCCATGACATTGGCGTACTGGTCGGTCCCGAATTCATTCCCGCAGAGCCGGCAGACATAGCCGTCCTCAAAGTGGGTGTCCACCGTCAGGATGGTGAAGTTGAAGGGATCTTCCGAGGCCGCCGCCTGGCTGATCATGTCCCTGGCGAAGGCAAAGAGCTTTTCATCCTCAAAGCCCCACCAGACCTTGTAATTTTCCGGAATCAGGCCTGTCTCCTGGGCATAGGGCAGGTCATAGATGGCAAAGCTGCCGTGGTCCGTGAAAAAGCCTCTCCTGCCTCCGAAATCCGCGTTGGAGCCCAGAAGGAAGTACTGGTCATATCCCTCATCCTCCAGGATATCTCCCAGGGTCCGGATTCCCGGGAAGAAGTGCTCCTGGCTCTTCATCTTGTTCTCCCCGATCAGGGACTTCAGGGGAAGGCCCGCCGTCTGTCCGAAGATGGCCCCCATGGTCCAGGTGGTCCCGGACAGGCAGAGCCCTCCGTTGAGGGCCGGATCCGTTCCGGAAAAATCCTCATACTCCCGGGCCAGGTCCGTCAGTTCCGGGATGACGTTTTCCTGGAAGCCTCCGCCGGAGTCTTTGTCGGCATAGGTCGTCTCCATGGACTCCAGGTAGATATAGATCAGGTTCCGTCTCTTATCCGGGAAGGTGATCTCTGTCAGGGCCGGGTCGGCGTAGTTGTCCTCGATAAAGGTGGAGTCCTCGCCCTGGTAGCGGAAATAGTCCAGGACTCCCATTTTCCTGTCCAGGATATAGGCGGAACAGGCCGTCCCCGCGATGGAAAGGACCAGGGCCAGGGCCAGGAGCCGCCCGTAGGACCGTTTGCTGGAACGGGCCTGGATAAAGAGCAGGACGGCCACGATAAGGAGGACCAGGGCCGGGAGCCCGTACCGGATCCCGAAGCCGGCCGCCATGGATTCATTGGTCCCCTCAAAGGAGTGCTGGAGATGAAAGACCAGCTCGTCCACCGTCATGTCAGACCACTTCTCATAGAGCATCCGGGATCCGAAGAACAGCAGGTCTGCCGCCGTGAAAAGGATCAGGACCGGCGCAGTAAGAAAAAACAGCAGGGGCCCCGGTCTTTCGGGTCTGTGCGTTCTCTGCTGACGCCTTCTCTGCCGCCTTCTCTCTGCTGTCCTTCTCATTTCCTGTTTATTCAGTTTTCCGGACCTTCTGCTTCGATGGTTCCTGCGGTCCCTGTC
>CAMOUD010000083.1 GCA_946626215.1 uncultured Lachnospiraceae bacterium | reverse complement strand
GGTCAGTTCAGACCGGTCAGCTCAGATCGAACTGGACGGCGATCATGACCAGGACTGCCATCCAGACCAGGCTGAAGGCCAGCTTGGCCAGGACCCGGAGGAAGGTGTTCCGGATCCGGTCAAAGGGCAGATGGTCGGTCAGGGGAGCCCAGTTGAACCAGAGGGGGATCATGCTCAGGAAAAAGACGGAGGTGGTGACGGAGCCCGCCGCGATCAGGACCAGGAAGAGGTAGCCCAGGACGGCAAAGACCATCTTCATGACGTTGCCGGTCCGGAAGCCCACGGGCGTATAGTAGGAGGCGCCGGCCTTTGTTCCGGGAGCCGCCTTCTTTGTCCGGCCCGCGGAGGCGCCTCCCGCGGTCCTCCTCCCCGGATCGGGGGCCTTTCCCGGATCCCCTTCCGGACCGGCAGGCCTTCCGGTCTCCGGGCCTGTGACAGAGGCCCTTTCCGCGGAATAATACCGGCGGCCGGAGGCGGCCAGGTCCTTGGAGGAAGGCTTCCTGACAGGTCTTTCCCCGGTCCCTCTCCTTCCCTCCGCCATGATCTCTTCGAACAGAGGCCGGGACCTGGAAGGGGCAGACGAAGGCTCCTCGCTGCCGGAGGCGGCCAGGGCCCGGAGGTCCCTGCCCTTCAGGTAGTCTCTGGGATTCAGAAGGATGCCGCAGGACTTGCAGCGGAAAACGGGATGGGCGGGACTGATGACAAGGGAGGTCCCGCAGCCGGGACAGGTATAGGGGATCAGTTTCATGGCAGTAGTTCTTTGTCGGATGGAGTCTGGTGAACGGCGCTTATGGGCACATTATACCAGAAGATCCGGCTTTTGGCCTCATGATCTGCCGCAGGTTTTCCGGCCCCCCTGTCCTGCCGGAAGGGGGGAAAGCTATACTGTGACAAGCAGGAGGACTTCCGGAAGGTCCCCCATCAGCCTAAATTGGCAGGTACAAAGGGGATAAAGTCTGCTACAATAATAGTTGCAGGACCGGACCGGTCCGGCAGTCTGACGAAGATGCCGCCTTTCATTGTTTTGTTTGGAGAGGGATGAGATATGAGCGCAAGGGATTATTTGGCACAGATTCAGCCCTGTGACATGGACAGACCCTTTATTTTTGTCTGTTACAGCAGCAGGGACGCGGAAACGGTCTACAGGGACGTGGTCGAGTTCCAGCGGAACGGCTACAACATCTGGATCGATGAGAAGAACGTCGACAAGACCAAGCCTTCCTGGAAGTCCAGTGCCCTGGAGGCGATCCAGGACTACTACTGCAGTTTTCTTGTCTTTTTCGTCAGCCGGTCTTCTCTGATCAGCGAGGCCTGCCTGGACGAGATGCAGATGACCCTGGATGAGGTCACCGTGGATATCCACAACGGACCGGTCCGCTTCATCTGCGTGGACGTGGACCAGATCGATGACATCACGGACTTCCGTGACCTGATCTTCCGGGAGATCCGCAACAGCCGGAACGATAAGGCTGCCAAGACCCGCATGTCCGCGACCCTGAGCCGGTTCATCCGGGACTTCTTTGACAACAACAACGAACGGGTCCGAGTCAGGCCCCGGGAGGCGGCCGGACGGAAGACGGACTACTATCAGGATATTTTCAATTCCTTCCCGGACGAGACCCGGATGGAGGAATCGGAAAAGGGTTCCGCCTCCGGCGGCAGCGCGCCTGCTCCCGTGCCGGTCCCCGAACCGGTCCCGGCAGCGGATCCCCAGACCCTGACGGACTTTGACGCCATCTACCGGGCCGCTCTGGCCGAGATGGGAGAGACGGAGCTGACGGAGTCCGAGGCGGCGGAGGCCACGGAAACGGACGCCCTGTCCCGCTACCTGGCGGATGCCGAGGCGGGAGACGCCTCTGCCCAGGTCGACCTTGGCTATGCCTATGAGTTCGGCAAGGGCGTCCGGAAGGATCCCGCGGAGGCGGTCAGGTGGTATATGAGAGCGGCAGAGCAGGGCAATGCCACCGGCCAGTGCAACCTGGCCTACTGCTATGACGCGGGCATCGGCGTGCCCCAGGACCAGGCCAAGGCCAATGAATGGTACCGGAAGGCGGCGGACCAGGGCTATGCCAGGGCCCAGTTCAACCTGGGCTACAACCTCAACTTCGGTGAGGGCTGCGCCAGGAACCTGGAGGAAGCGGTCTACTGGTACCGGAAGGCAGCGGACCAGGGCTACAAGAGCGCTCAGTTCCGGCTCGGCTACTGCTATGAGTTCGGCGAAGGCGTGGCAGAGGACCTGGAGGAGGCAGTCAGGTGGTATACGCTGGCGGCCGAGCAGGGCTATGCCAGGGCCCAGGTCAATCTGGGCTATTGCTACGACGTGGGCCGGGGCGTGCCCCAGGACCAGGTCAAGGCCAATGAATGGTACCGGAAGGCAGCCGACCAGGGCAACGCCAGAGCCCAGTACAACCTGGGCTACAACTATGAATACGGCGAGGGCTGCGAGAAGAACCTGGAGGAGGCGATCCGCTGGTACCGCAGGGCAGCTGAGAACGGCCACGCTTCCGCCCAGTTCAGCATGGGCTATGCCTACGAATTCGGAGAAGGCGTGACGGCCGATCTGGAGGAGGCAGTCCGCTGGTACCGGAAGGCGGCCGACCAGGGCCATGCCAAGGCCCAGTGCAACCTGGCCTACTGCTATGACTCCGGCCGGGGCGTGGCCCAGGACCAGGCCGAAGCGGCCAGATGGTACCAGAAGGCAGCGGACCAGGGCAATGCCAGGGCCCAGCTCAACCTGGGCTACCTCTATGACATGGGCTGCGGAGTGGCCCAGGACCAGGTCAAGGCCAACCAGCTCTACCGGAAAGCCGCCGAGCAGGGCAACGCCATCGCCCAGTGCAACCTGGCGTTCAACCTGGCCAACGGCTATGGATGTACACAGGACAGGGAGGAGGCCTTCCGCTGGTACCTGGAGGCAGCGGACCAGGGCCATGCCAGGGGCCAGAACAACCTGGGCGAGTGTTTCTACTATGGACGGGGGACCCGCCAGGATTACGGCCAGGCAGTTCAATGGTACCGGAAGGCGGCGGACCAGGGCGACAAGAGGGCCCAGTACAACCTGGCCTACTGCTATGACAACGGCAAGGGCGTGCCCAAGGACCAGGCCGAAGCGGCCTTCTGGTACCAGAAGGCGGCGGACCAGGGCCATGCCAGCGCCCAGCTCAACCTGGGCTATCTCTACGACATGGGCTACGGGGTCCCCAAGGATCCCCAGATGGCCAACCGGCTCTACCTGAAGGCGGCCGAGCAGGGCAACGCCATTGCCATGTGCAACCTGGCCTTCAACCTCTCCAAGGGAGTGGGCTGCACAGCCAACCAGAAGGAGGCGGTCCGCTGGTACCGGAAGGCAGCGGAAAAGGGCAATCTCCGGGGCCAGAACAACATGGGCGAGGCCTACTACTACGGCGAGGGCGTGGCCAAGAGCTACGCGGAGGCCGTCAAATGGTACAGAAAGGCGGCCGAGCAGGGCTACGCCAGGGCCCAGTACAACCTGGCCTATTGCCTGGAGCACGGTCAGGGCATTGCCAAGGACCTGGAGGAGGCAGTCCGCTGGTACCGGAAGGCGGCCGACCAGGGCCATGAAAATTCCAAGAAGGCGCTTGCCAGACTGGGCAGGTAAGCCGGAATACAGCGACGATTCTTACAGGGGCGCAGGATGTCTGCGCCCCTTTTTTTCAGACAGGAAGGCGGGGAAATGGAGATCAGCCGCAGCGCGGAGCAGGTCTTTCTGGATTACCGGCTCTATGACATCGTGATCGGGACAGACGCCTGGGAGGCGTGGGAATACCGGATCCTGCTGGACAGCCTTGAAAGGGGGGACCTGACCGGGGAAGAGGCCGGCCGTCTGTCCGCCCGTCTCCGGGGCATGGCCCTGGCAGCCGGCTGGGACTTCCTGCCCGAGGGCTTCCGGTCTTCCGAGGAGGTCCTGGCCGCCGGAAAAAGGGCCCTGGAAGCCCTCCGCCGCCTGGAGGAAGGCAGGAGGGAGAGGATCCCCGTTCCCCTCCTGGAGGCCCTGGAAAGGAAGGGAAAGGCCCTGCCGGCAGAGGCGGGGGACAGGAGAGGGGATCCCGGACCAAAGCCTCTGGCCGTCCGGATCCGGGGCGCCGTTGTCTGGAACCTGGCCAGGCAGACCGGTCTTCCTCTTTCCGCCTGGCAGATTCGGTCCCTGGAGATCCGGGAGGGGGTCCACCTGCTGGACCAGAACGTCTTTGCCTGCTGCCTCAACCTTCGGCAGGTCAGCCTGCCGGACTCCCTGGAGATGGTCTCTCCCGGAGCCTTTGCCCTCTGCCCCTGCCTGGACTCTGTCCTGGCTTCCGAGGAGACCATAGACCGGCTCTTTCCCTTAAGGCCCTTCCGGCTGCCGGGCTACCGGCAGATCGGACATCCGGCCTTTGAGCACCTGGGCATGACGGGCCCCCGGGACCTGGAGGACGGGCAGATCCTGCTGGCGGCCGGGCCTGCCGCCAACCATTCCGACTCTCTCAAGTCCCCCTGGTATGTCAGAAGGCTCAAGGGGACGGTGGTCTACAACTCCTTTCAGGATCCCCGTTATCCGGAGGACCCGCCGGCCCTGGCCCTTCTTCGGAGAGGCCTGGACAGGGCGGCGGAGATCGTCCTCTGCCCCGCCTGCCTGACCCCCTATGAGAGGCCCCTCCGGGCCGGCGTTTCCGACTGTCCCTGGTGCGGCAGGAGGATCCGTGCTGACCGGAAGGGAGACGCAGCCCCCCTCCTTCGCCGTTTTGACCCCCTGCCCGGAAGGGAGGGGACAGGGACAGAGGCGGAAAGGATCTGGGCCGGCTGCCTCCGGCTTCTGGTGGGCCGGGCCACGGACCCTGCCTGGTACCGGGAGGCCTGTCTGGCCGCCTTTGCCGGGGGAGAAGAGGAGGCCCTCCTGGACCTGGTCCTGGAGAGGGACAGCCTGGGCGGGACCCTGCCTCCGGACTTTCCCGATCCCGGCGTATCGGTCTGGATGGCCTGGAAGGAGGAAAAAAAGAAAAAGCCCTCCGTTTCCCGGGAAAGGATCGGGAAAAGAGAGCGGTTCTACGGGGTGACGGGACAGGCCTTTGAAAAGATCTTCGTCCGGGAGACCCTGCCCCTGTCCGTCCTGGATCCGGGCGGCCCCCTCTGGGTCAGCCGGGCCGACTGGGCCTTTGAAAGGAAGGAAGAGGGAGGCATGGCCCTCCATCTCATCGTGACCTACAGCCGGGGAAAACGGCCGGACAGGATCGGGACCAGGCAGAGGGGGAAGCCCTGAAAAGGCAGGGAGAAAAGGAAAAGACCGGAAGAAGAAAAAAGACGGACAGACAGAAAAATCCCCGGCGGAAACGATCCGCCGGGGATTCTGTCACCGGTCAGAGACCGGTCATTCCTGTATGGATCCCATTAAAGCTGTCTGAAAGCGGGGGTATCCGCGGGAGCGTCCAGGAGAGCCTTGAGCTCGTCGTCCAGCTTCAGGAGGGTGATGGAGAAGCCTGCCATATCCAGGGAGGTCATGTAGTTGCCTACCAGGGTCTTGTAGACCTTGATCTTCTTCTCAGCCAGGACATCGGCGACTCTGTCATTGGCGACATAGAGCTCCATCAGAGGAGTGCCGCCCATGCCGTTGACCATGACAGCGACTTCATCGCCTTCTCCGTAGATGCCTTCATCCAGGATCTTGCCGAGGAGGTGATCGACTGTCTGGGCAGCGGTGGTGATCTTCTCTCTGTGGGTGCCGGGCTCGCCGTGGATGCCGATGCCGATCTCGACCTCATCCTCTTCCAGCTCGAAGCTGGGCTTGCCGACTGCGGGGACCGTGCAGGGCTCGATGGCCATGCCCATGGAACGGACATTGGCGATGACCTTTTCTGCAACGGCCTTGACGTCTGCCAGATCTCTGCCTTCTTCAGCGGCAGCGCCCGCGATCTTGTGTACAAAAATGGTGCCGGCAATGCCGCGGCGGCCGGTTGTCCATGTACTGTTCTCCACAGCCACGTCATCGGCTACGATGACCTTATCGACTTTTATGTCCTCGTCGCCGGCCATATCGGCAGCCATCTCGAAGTTCATGACGTCGCCGGTATAGTTCTTGATGATCAGGAGAGCGCCCTTGCCGCACTCAGTCGCCTTGATGGCTTCATAGACCTGGTCGGGAGTAGGAGAGGTGAAGACCGCGCCCGCGACAGCGGCGTCCAGCATGCCTTTTCCTACGAATCCGCCGTGGGCGGGCTCATGGCCGGAGCCGCCGCCGGAGATCAGGACGACCTTGTCGGCCTTCTTGGCGCCGGTCCTGATCACGACATCAGTGCCGTCCACACGGCCTACATACTCGGGATGGGCCTTGATCATGCCATTGAGCATCTCATCGACAATGTTGTCTATACCGTTAATCAGTTTTTTCATTTCAGTCCCTCTTTTCTTCAATCCGAATCATATCTGTTATCAGAGCTTGGATGCCAGCTTTGCCTCGATGGCGGCCGTCAGGGCTTCCTCCAGGGTGGAGTTCGTGGAAGCGGTCACGGCGGCGGAAATGGCGCCTTCCACCAGAGGCGCGTCGGCGATCCTGACATTGACCATATTGTCTTCTTCACGGAGAAATTCAATGGCAGTCTCCGCACTCATGAGAGCGCTGCCCAGATCGGCCAGGATGAGAACGCCGGACCCGCGGTCGGCTTCCTCGATGGCAGCCTTGATGCGGAAGGCATCGGTGCCGATTCCTCCGTCATCCAGTCCGCCTGCCGCAATGAGGGCCAGATCCGGTCCTGCCATTTCCCGGGCAAGGTCCACAACGCCTTCGGCTATTTTTTTGCTGTGAGATACGATAACAAGTCCTACCATAAAATTTCGCCCCTTTCTTTGTTTCAGTTTCCGGCCAGGAAGTCACGAATGGCCTGCAGTGTGTACAGGGAGGAAGTCGCCCCGGGATCCTGGTGGCCGATGCTGCGGTCTCCCAGATAGGAGGCTCTGCCCTTGGTCGCCCGGATGGTCTTGGTGTAGGCGACGCCCTTTTCAGCGGCTTCGCACATGTCATCCAGGACGGCGCCGGCATCCTTGCCGGCATCGATGCCCGCGCAGAGGGCTTCATAGGCAGGGATGATGGCGTCCAGCATGGTCTTCTCGCCCTGCTCGGCCTTGCCGCGCATCTTGATGCCGCTGATGATGGCTTCCATCATGACCTTGGCGTCCGCCAGGGTCAGGGCCGTCTTGCCGGCTGCTTCCTTGGCGGCCTTCATGAAGGCCGTTCCGTAGAGAGGTCCGGAAGCTCCGCCGACCTTGGAGATCAGGGTCATGCCGGTCTTTTTAAGGACCGCGCCGATGTCCTCGTTGTCCTGAGGGATCACCTTGAGGGCTTCGGTATAGCCGCGTGCCATATTGACGCCATGGTCCGCGTCACCGATCTCTCTGTCGAGTTCGGTCAGAAAATCCTTGTTTTCAATGATCTTGTTCCCGATCGCTTCAATGCATTGATAAATTTTCGTAGCCATAGTTGATTAACCTGTTTGTTCCGGGGAAGCCGTAGGGGCCTTCTGTCTGGGGAACAGGAGACGGCTGCGGGATCGCCCGGTCATGCGGTGAACAGCTTCGGCGCCCTCCGGAGGGACTGGCTTCGGAGCGCGCGGGTCAAAGGAATATCCGGGCTCCTTTTCCGGAGGAAAAGCTGTCCGAATATGGGAATGACTCTGAGGCTATTATAGCAAATATTCACAGAAAGAAGGAGGAAAAGTATGAAAATTCTGTGTAAGAGGGCTGAATTTCCGGAATTGTCCGGACGGTTTTCCCGGAACAAGATTTGGTGTACAATAGGACATGATTCAGCGGATGAAAGCAGTACGGAGAAGCAGATTTGAAAGAAAAAAGCTGGACAAGAACAGACAGGCTGCTGATGGCGGCCCTGGTCGTCCTGGTCATTCTCCTGACTCTGGTCCTGGCCCTCAGGGAGACGGCATGGACCAGACAGGATCAGGAACTGAAAAAGCTGGCGCAGGAGAACAGCGCCGCCTGGTCGGCGGAAATGGACCGCCTGATCGGGGAAGAGGATTATCTGGGCTATGAGCAGTTCACGGCGGCCCACAGGATCGGGACCGACCAGGAGGCCTACAGGCGCTTCTATCCCCTCGACTACATGATCGGCCAGTTCACGGCCGTTTATTCGGACTTTGTGCAGGTCATCTATCCCAGGGACGACTATGTCAAATCCTATACGACGGAAAGCTTCTGCGAGAACCTGGACCGGTTCTATAAGGTCACGGAATGGGACTACTGGGTCCAGTCCGGCCAGACCTCCCGGGAAACGGAGATCCGGGCGGCGGCAGAGGGGATGGACGGCCAGATGCAGGCCCTCCTCAGGGCCCATCTGGGTCTTTCCTCCGAAGAAGCCGAGTCTCTCCGCGGCATGAAGAAGACGAAGCGGGACGAACTCCTCCAGGAGAGGATCAATGCCCTCCGCGAGCAGTCGCCGGAGGATACGGAAGCAGAAGAGGAGGATCCAGGCAATGAAGAGAACGTTCACTGACGCCATGTTCCCCGGCCGTCTGAAGATCCGCAGGACCCATGTCCTGGCGGTCCTGGTCCTGGTCACGGCCTTCCTTCTGGTCATCAGCATCCGGTCCCTGAGGGCGGAGACCTCCTACGCGGCCCGGTCGGATTTCGGCCCGGAGGAGGCGGACTTCTACATGCGCCAGCACGCCTACGGCTGGCTGATCCGGGACCTTTACGCCGACGGGACCCTCCTGCTTGAGGATGAGAAGATCGATACGGAGGCGGCCTCCGCCGCCGCCTACGCGGACGCGGCCGTCTGGTACCGGGCCTTCAGCGCGGCGGGAGATAAGGACCGGGCTGACCGGGAGGCCGGCCGGATGGAGGAGGCCCTGGCGGGCATGGAGAACTACCGGGAGGACGCGGCCAGGATCCGGCGGCTGGCAGGGATCCGGGAATAAGAGCCCGGACGGTAAAAAAAGGAGAGGCCCTTCGGGGCATGAAAAACGGGACTGCGCGCGCAGTCCCGTTTCTGTTCAGCCGTTTCGTATGGCAGGTCCAGCTAACCTTATTCCTTCCGGTCCCGGAGCCCGTAGGGGCTCAGCTCCTCATAGACGGCCTGGATATAGGCCTTTCTGTCCCCGAAGTCCTGCTCGTAGTTGGTATCGCCGGGCTCATCCACGATGTCGAAGTTGGCCCAGTCGTCCATGTAGTTGACGAAGCTGGTCATGCACTCCCGGACAAAGGCCTCGGCCCGTTCCTCGCAGACATAGAGGAGCCTGGCCGTCTCGTCGATGATAAAGATCCGGTCCTTGGTGACTGTGATCAGGTAGTCGGTATCCCTGGACTCCACGGCAAGAACGAACTCTCTGACGGGGAGCTTGCCCTTGACGAAGGGAACGAAGACTTTCAGGAACAGGCCCGTGATATCCTGCTTATAGGTCAGGGCGATATCCAGCGGAGAGGTGCCGCCCACCTCGAATTTCAGATGCGCCCATCCATAGCTGGGCTTTGTCAGTTCGATTTTCTTGCTCATAGTGAACCCCTTTCCCGGCAGACAAACTGCGGCTGCCTGTATTCAACAAAACCATTATAAAGCAAAAAGACAAAAAACTCCACATATGCCCTTTTCTTTGCCGGTCCACTGACCGGAGGTGCCGGGCAGGGAAAAATGAGCTATAATAGTGGAGATAAATAAAAGGCATCCGGATCGGCCGGGCCGGATGGAAGACAGACACAGCAGCCGGCAGGAAAGGAGACTCATATGGCTACACCACATATAGGAGCGGAAAAAGGACAGTTCGCGCCCATCGTTCTGATGCCGGGCGATCCCCTGCGTGCTAAATTCGCGGCTGAGAATTTCCTGGAGGAGGCGGAACTGGTCACGTCTGTCAGGAACATCTACGGATATACAGGCTATTACAAGGGACAGAGGGTCTCTGTCATGGGCAGCGGCATGGGCATGCCCTCCATCGGGATCTATTCCTATGAGCTTTTCTCGGAATATGATGTCCAGGGCATCATCCGGATCGGGACGGCCGGCGCCTTCTCCCCCGACCTGAAGGTAGGAGGCCTCTGCGCCTGTGAAGACGCCTGGACGGATTCGAACTTCGCCAGGAGCCAGAACGGAGAGGAATGCCATCTGATCCCCGCCAGCAGCTCTCTCAACGCCCTGATCCGCGAAAAGGCGGACGAGGCCGGCATTCCCCTGACCATGACCAGGGTCTATTCCAGCGATGTCTTTTACCGGAGCCCCGGGGCCACGTCCCAGAAGGAAGCCATCGAGGCGGGCTGCACCTGCGTGGAAATGGAATCCTTCGCCCTTTTCCACAACGCCCGGGTCCTGGGCCGGCAGGCGGCCTGCCTGCTGACCATTTCCGATTCCTTCGTGACGGGAGAGGCCATGACCGCCCAGGAGCGCCAGACCACCCTTCTGGATATGATCCGGACCGGCATGGAGACCGCGGCCGCCTGGTGACCTGCCTGAAAGGAGCGGACAAGCGGGGAAGGGA
>CAMOUD010000082.1 GCA_946626215.1 uncultured Lachnospiraceae bacterium | reverse complement strand
TCTTTCTTTGAATGCAAGATATCTTCATTTGTCCTTCCGCGCAGTCTTTCATATTTAAACAAGCCATGGTCCGGATTTGATAAAAGACCGAACATTGTCCTGCCGGAGGGAGATGGCGCGTTCGACGCGCTCAGGCAGATCGACGCGAATAGGGATCTGTGCGGTTTCTATAATGAACTGGTACAGGTATGTGAAAAGGCGGATGACTCGCAGATTATGGAATTGAACAGATTCGCGGCAAAGTGGTCCCCCGCGTATAAAAAGCTGTTCTATTCCGCTTATATGTACTGTGATGCTCGTGCCGCCATGCTGTTGGCAGATAAGAGGCATGAGCTCTCATATTATGCCGCTGTGCGCGGCATGGACGAGGATGAGCTGCGCGACAGGGACCTTTCGGACCTGGGGCTGGATGAGGACAGGAGCAAGTCCTATGACCTTGGGAACCAGACCGTGAGGGCCCGTCTGCTGTCTGACTGCTCCTTTATCATCGAGCTCCCGGATGGCAGAACAGCAAGGTCTGTCCCGAAGAAGGGAGCAGATCCCGATAAGTTCGAGGCGGCGAAAAAAGACTTTGCCCAGATGAAAAAGGATGCCAAAAAGATCTGGCAGAACCGTGCCGACATGCTGCTCAGGGACTTTATCAGCGGCCGGAAGCGGAGCGCCCGGTACTGGTCCGGGGTCTATACAGACAATCCGATCCTCCAGGGCGTGGCCGGCCTGATCGTATGGGAGCAGGAAGGCAGATATTTCACCCGGACGGATACAGGGCTCGTCAGCACGGATGGAACGGAGCATGTCCTGACAGAGGCCATGGTAAGCGTGGCGCATCCGATAGAGATGGATCCTAAAGCAGTAAAGAAATGGCGGGACTACTTCGCGGACCGCGGCCTCCGGCAGCCCTTTGCCCAGATGTGGGAGCCGGCCTATGATCTGAGAACGATAAGGCCAGACCGTTACGCGGGCTGCCCGATCATCTTTTTCCAGCTCCACGGGGCCGGAAAGCATGGGATCGATGAGAAGCTGGACATCCCCGGATGTACGATCCAGGCGGAATGGCATTCAGAGAACAAGACCAGCTATTGCGAGATCAGGTCGTTCAAGCCCTGGGAGACCATCCCGGAAGAGGACCGCCGGCGCGTCAACCATACGATTGCCTATCTGGACCGCATCACGGTTCTGGGCAGGATCGAAAAGGACGATGTTTCTGTAGCGGAATATCTCAGGGATTTCACCCTGGCACAGATCCTGGAATGCATCGAGGTCGCTGCTGAAAGCGGGAGCACGAGCTGTACGGCGCTGCTTCTCCAGATGAAACAGGAAAGGTGGCCGGAGCACAGCAGCCTGGAGAGCCTCCTGCTGGACTGATCTTTGGGAAGGCGAACATGGAGCGTATTATCTTTTCATACAGAACGATTCCATAGAATATGCCGCTGAACTGACAGGAAGATTCGAGCTGCGGACCAGTATCGTCGCTACAGGCCCACATCCTTTTGGGCTTTCTGGAGCTTATCATGGTGCTGGAAGGTTAACGCTAATTTCTTTAGATGTCAGCGTCGGGACAAAATGTCCGCACCTCCACCTCCATCTCCTAAATGGTCGATTTCACCCGATGCTAACAGTACTTGGGATTATAGATAAAAACACCGTTTTGTATCATATTCCAAACAGGTATTGATTCCTGATTTATCAGCGCCTGGCATAGAATAGATATCAGACAGTTGTATTGATACCGGATTTATTTGAAGAGGCGAAGGAATGGGCTACTATAGCGGAAGAATAACTTTGGATTTTAGTGGAACAAATTGTGAAAAGCAGATGATGGAAAAACTGCTACAGCTGATGGAACCAGAATCTGAAGTGGAATGGGCATTACCTCTGGATGAAGTATTTGATTACTATCCAGCAACTGCTTTATTAGGTTCGTTGAAAAAAGGGGACGATGGAGAATATTACATACCATTTGGAGTTCCTGACTATGAATTGGCACCTATACTATTTGCTGCGCTTTTTCCTGCCTCCAGATTTCGTTATTCAATAATTCTGAAATATTCTGTCTCCTTAGATGACACACCATATCTGACCGCGGTTTATGAAGACAATAAGCTAATGATGAGGGACAGTTATCTTTACGGAAGCGGTGATGAAGAAAGAATAGCTGAAATATGCCGGAAGATGATTGAGACAGATTCTGTAGCCAGAAAGAAGTACGAGCAGTATCTTGAAGATGAAGATGAAGTGAACTGGTTTTTCCTTCTGGAGAATCTGGCTGATGATCCATATGAAACGATGGCTTCGCTGTATCGGTATCGCCAGGTTCTTCCGTTGCGCAATAAAAAGTATGAAAGATCATTCTTTATGGATGGAGATCTTCAGGAATACCTGGTGTGCGAACAGATCAGAAAACATAATCTGTCTATTGGAGAATATATTCAGCAGTTCGAATTCACAGAAGAGCAGCTTGAGAAGTTTAGAGCGATTGCCCCAGAAAGCAATTATACTGATTTGACTGCTTGATTATGTAAGAAAAACAAGACAGAATTGCAGAAGGAGAAAATCGCCTTCTGCTTACAGCTGTATTCAAAATATTATTGCCGGCAAGGACAGGCCGAATTATACGGTCCTGGTAAACCAGTGAAAAAGGGAGGAGGAATGGGATGACCCGGGCTTATCCAGGTATAGGTGACCTGAAATGGATCTTCAGGACCGAGAAGGAGATTCAGGAAAAGAAAAAAGAAATGGCTTCTCTGGGGCTCTTCCAGGGAGCCAGAAAGAAAGCGCTCCGGCAGGAAATCGAAGACCTGCAGAGGAGAATGGAAAGGACCAGGGACCAGATCCTCCATGGGGAGGTCCTGGGAGAATCCTTTGGTCCCTCCGACCTGGTCTGGCAGATCGCCAATGACCCCATGTCCGTTCCCTTTGGAAGGATGGCGGATACGGGGGAGCCCATCCTCTGGCAGGCAGCGGACTTCTTCGATACAAAGGTCCTTCTGGTCAGCCGGTATGCCCTCATGCCGCGCAGGTTCAACGGGGACTTTGAAGAGACGGACTGGGCGGCCTGCAGCCTCCGGAGGGTCCTGAATGAGGAGTTCTATCCGGAGGCCTTCAGCCATGAGGAGAAGAGGCGGATCGAGGAAGAAAGCATCCGTCTGGATGACCTCGGAGAGACTTCCTTTGACCGGTACAAGGTCTTTGTGCTGAGCAGGGAAGAGGTCCTGTATGTTTTTCCCGGCAGCAGGGAAAGACAGTGCCAGGGGCTGGACCTGGTGAAGGAAGGAAGAAGAGGAGCGGACGCCAATGTCTGCTGGTGGCTCAGGACAAGCACCCCGGACCGGCTCCATGCTCTCTATATCACGCCGGGGGGACAGATCGACATCGACGGGGCCCCTGTGGATACAGCCTGTGATCCCGGCACGGGAAGGAAGAGTGACACGGATTTCAGCATTTATGTCCGTCCTGCCATCTGGGTCCAGCTCTGGGACGGATATATCCGGGATGAGGAAGAGACGAAGCCCGGAACATATCCCGGGACGGAGCCCGGGGAGGAGCACAGGAGCGTGCCCGGACTTCTGGGTGAGATCCTGACTTTGAACAGGCAGCTGAAGGAAAAGGACAGCCCGGACCTGAAGAGAAGGCTTGCAGATGCCAGAAAAGCGGTCCTTTCCATGGGCCTTTCTCCCATGAAGCCAGCCTTTCTGATCGCCAGGGATCCGGAGGCGGTTCCCTTCGGCAGGCTCTCTTCCGGCAGGGAAAGGATCCTCTGGCAGGTCCTGAAGATCAGTGGAGTGGAAGCTCTTCTGCTGTGCCGGTCCGCCTTTCCTCTTCCCGAAAGCGATGCGGGTCCGGGGGAGGAACGCTGGCCTAAAAGCAGGGCCAGGGACTGGCTGAACGGGGCTTTCCTGACGGAGTATTTCAGCGAAGAGGACAGGAAGTGGATCCTCAGCAGGGGACTGCCTGTGGATCCCTCTTTCAGGGAAGGAGATGAAGATGCCCCAGATCATGGCATCATCATCGACTATGATCCCCTTGACATGGATCCGGAGACCGCGGAGGCATACCAGAGCAAGGTCTTCCTTCTCAGCAGGAAAGAGGCGGCCCATTACCTGCCTTCTCCCGGGGACAGGATCTGCCGGGGGACAGGATTCCCGGAAGCAGGCGGGAAAGGGACCTCAGGACCGGTCTGCTGGCGGCTTCGCTGTGATGGAAACGGCCATGTTTCCTGGACGGACCGGGCAGGCGCTTTCCGGGAAAAGGCTTCCCTGACAGCCGGGGAATCCTCGCTGCTTTACCTTCGCCCGGCCATGTGGATCAATATAGGTGAGGATCCGTGGGATGATTGGGAAACTGCTGAGTGGTGACAGGGCAGGGCCTATCATTCTGCGGAAATCAGAAAGCATGGGAGGGGGCGGCACCGGCCGCCTCCTTCTGACCGTGACGGGAGAGGAAATCTGTACCGGAAAGGCAGGAAAAACGAATGGGAGACAGCAGGAACGGGAGTGGCGGCCATCCGGAAATGGAGATCCGGGACGGGGTCCTGATCTCTTATAAGGGGAAAGAAGCCTGTATCAGGGTGCCGGAAGGAGTCTGGAGGATCGGGGAGGACGCCTTTTTCCTGCGCCGGAATCTGGAGACCGTCCTTCTGCCTGAGAGCCTGACTGAGATCGGGGCGGAGGCCTTTGCGGATTGTCCGCGGCTGAAAAGCATCCGGATCCCTGAATCGGTCCGGAGCCTTGGAAGAAGGGCCTTCCTGAAGTGTCTTTCCCTTTCAGAGATCCGGATCCCCGGGTCACTGTCCAGGATCGAAGAGGAGACCTTTTCCGGCTGTCAGGGGCTGAAGAGGGCCATCCTGGAGGAAGGCGTCGTATCCATAGGAGAAAACGCCTTTGCCCTGTGCGGAGCCCTGGAGTCTGTCAGTCTTCCCTCTACGCTGGAGAAGCTGGGAGACCGCGCCTTCCGCTTCTGCGCCTCCCTGAAGGAGCTGACGCTTCCGGACCATCCCCTGGAGCTTGGGGCGCACGTCTTTTACCAGTGCCGGAGCCTGGCCGGTCAGGACGGCTTTCTCATCCTGCAGGGAATTCTCCATCAGTATTTCGGTACCGGCGGGGACCTGACCCTGCCTGATGGGATCAAGGTCATTGGAAGAGGGGCCTTTTCCCGCTGCGAAGGCCTGACCGGCGTCCGGCTTCCGGAATCTCTTGTCAGGATCGAAGACGGGGCTTTTATGGACTGCCGGAGCCTGGCCCGGGTCCATTTTCCGGGCGGCCTGAAAAAGATCGGCAGCAGAGCCTTTGCCGGCTGCAGGGCTCTGACAGAGGTCCGCCTTCCGGAGGGGCTGACAGAGCTGGGAGATGAGGTCTTCTCGGACTGCGCGAGCCTGGGCCTGGTCCATCTGCCGGAATCCCTTCCTGAGGCAGGAAAGACTCCCTTCAAGGACTGCGCAGGTCTGGCGGACCGGGAGGGATTTATCATCCTTGGAGGCGTGCTTTATGGATATCTGGGCCGGGAGAACCTGGTGGCCATTCCGCAGGGAGTCACAGAGATCGGGACGTCGGCCTTTGCGGACTGCAAGTGGATAACGGAAGTCGTGATCCCGGATTCTGTAAGAAAGATCCGCCGTTTTGCCTTTTTTGGATGCAAGGGCCTTGCCTCTGTCCGGCTTCCGGACAGTGTGGAAGACCTTGGGCAATCTGCCTTTTTCGCATGCGTCTCTCTGGAGGAGGCAAGGCTGTCCGCCGGCATCAGACGGATGGACGACGGCGCCTTCGCCGGATGCACCTCCCTCAGGGAGGTCCTGCTTCCGGAGGGACTCCTCCTTCTTGGAAACAAGGCGTTCTTCACCTGCCGGAGCCTCACGGAAGTCACCCTGCCCGAATCGCTCCTCTCTGTTGGGGACATGGCCTTCCGGTCCTGCACGGGACTGAAAAGGATCCGGATCCCGGATGGGGTCCGAAGGGTCGGAGCCTATGCCTTTTCTAACTGCGAGGCCCTGACGGAAGCGGACCTTCCGTCCTCTCTTTCCCTGCCGGATCCCTCTGTCTTCAGGGACTGCGGGAGCCTTAAGGCCTTCCGGGTACGGGGAGAGGAGGGGCCCCTCCTTGCCCTGGACGGAGTCCTTTTTGACAAGGAGAGAAAGGCCCTGCTCCGGTATCCGCCTGCCAGGAAGCAGGCTTCCTTCAGTCTCCCGGACTGGGTCAGGGAAATCGAAGAGGAGGCCTTCTGCGGGGCCCGGGATCTGCGGGACCTGGTCCTTCCGGAGGGCCTGGCGCATATCGGGGAAAATGCCTTTCTGAAGACAGGTCTTTCCTATGTCCGGCTTCCGGACAGCCTGGCAGGGGACAGTGAGGAGAGCCTGGGAGTCAGCTACGCGGGAAGCGCCTCCCCTGTCCAGGCCCTGCGGGCCTTCGTTCCTGTCTATTTCGGAAGTCCGGGGGACCTGCCCCCGGAAAAGCGTCCCGATGCCTGCCCGGGCTTTCTGTTCGCCAACAGCCATGGCATTCCGGAGGTCCGCCCCTGGAGGGAAGAATGGAAGACCCAGGTCCTCCGGAACCTGCAGGACCTCCTGGAACTGGCGAAAGAGGAAAATGACCTGATCCTTGAACTGGCAGACCTGGAGGTCCTGCCGGAAAAGGAAGCCAGGATGTATCTGGAGGCCTTTGGAAGAGAGGGATATGTAGAGGGGCAGGCCGTCCTTCTGGAGTATCTGAAGCGGTTCGGAGGACAAGGGACCGGAGGCCTGTCTGTCTAGGATCGGAGGATCCTGTCCGGCAGGCAGGCCGGGCCCGGAAGGAAAAAGTTGGACCCGGCCGGTCTAATTTTGTCCCGGCCGACCGGGTATACTCATGCTGACACAGATGATACGAGCCGCTTTCGCATAAGGAACACAGCCGGGAGGGAACCATGAACCAGGACAGAGAGATCGATGCCGTATATCTTTTGAAGCATGGGAGAAGACAGGAGATCCAGGAGTATTTCAAAGGGAAACAGAAGGGGACCTACCCCGCTGACTTTCCCGCCTACATGGACCAGATGCTCCGGGAGCACAAGATGAAGCGGAAGACCCTGGCCAGGCGGTCGGGCCTTTCCGAGCAGTATCTCTATAAGCTCCTCCGGGGAGACAAAAAGACCAAGGAGAGAGACTTTATCCTTGCCATCTGTCTGGGGCTTGGCCTGACCCTGGCCCAGACCCAGCATGCCCTCCGAATCTACGGCATGCCCATCCTGAGCAAGGAGGACGCCCGGAGCCACATCATCATTCTTGCCATTGAGGAAGGCCAGGACATTGACGTCCTGGATGAGTGGCTGGAAAAGGCAGGACATCCCCTGATCCGGACCAGCTCCGAGATGCCCAGCGCTCCCATCACCATGTCCGGGATCCAGGCCGATGTCCCGGAGACGGTCCCGGAGGCTCCCGCCCATACCTACACAGAGGTCTCCCGGAAGGTGGAGGCCATGCACTGCGGGCATGCCCCCATGGACTATGCCTATATCGGCACCATGCTGGTCAGGGATGAGACCGGAAGGGTCTATGAACTGATCGCCTCCTACGCGCCCTTTGGAGACATGTTCCTGGTCCGGGATCCGGAGGAGACAGAGCAGGCGGAGGATGGCGCCTGCCCCATGGATCCGGAAGAGGATATCCCGGAGCCCCTGGAGGCATATGAGTCCCTGGCGGAAGCCGGGGCGTCCCCCTTCCTGTCCTTTTTCCTGGACCTGGACCGGGAGACGGACGAAAAGGTCCTGGAGGTCATGGGCAAGGTGGACGATACCCGCAACTACGGGGTCCGGTTCGGGGCCGGCTTTGCCGGGGGGATCCTGCGCTGCTACCTGGAGGCCTTCAACAACAAGGAGCCTGCCAGGAGGGAGTACTATCAGATACTTCAGACCGAGGAGGGATATACCTATACCGTGTCCCATGAGAGCTATTTCATGCGGATCGAGCTGGGGGACATCTATTCCGCCTATTTCGGGGAGAAGCGGGAGCCGGAATACTTCATAAAGGTCCATGACACCAGGGACCTGGCCGGAGAGAACATGCGGATCCGCTTCATCTTTGACGAGCTCCGGCTCATCCTCCACCAGAGGATGCGGGAGGCAGGCATCGAGATCCTCAGGGGGACCGAGTCCGAATACCTGGAGGAGAAGCTCACGACCCTCAGCCAGCAGGCGGTCATGGCCTTCCACCGGGGAGACATGGAGACCTCCGCTTCCCTGAACCTGGAGATGCTGGAGCTTCTGGACCGGGCAGAGACCGAGGCTGAGGATGATCCGGCCAGGCGGGATCACCTGGATATCACCCGGATCGTGACCCTGAGCAAGCAGGCCATTTGCTGTGAGAGAATGGGAAAAGGGGAGGAGGCCCTGGACTGGTACCGGAAGATCCATACATTCCGGGACAGGGTCTTTGAGCTGAAGGACAGGGAGGACCTCCAGACCGACGGGGCTGTTTCTGCCCTGGCCGGGGCCTGCAACGAGCTGGCCATGGAAAGGATGGGACAGGGACTCCTGGACCAGGCAGCCCCCTTCCTTCAGGACGCCATCACCCTGATGGAGGGCCGGTGCGAGACCCAGTGGGACTGGAGCAGCCTCTTTCAGGCCTGCCTCAACTATGCCTACGTCCTGGACGCGGAGGATCCGGAGCTGTCGGTCACCTATACGGAAAAGGCCATTGAGATCGCCCGGGACCATTACCTGGACCAGCTGCCCAGCGCCCAGATGGCCATCGTGACAGCCTACAGCAACCATGCCTGGGTCCTCTGGAACTGCCTGGGGAGTGAGGAAGCCGCCATCTATTACGGCCGGGCCATCGAGATGCTGGAGGGCTACCTTCGCCAGAAGAAGCAGGACCCGGATGAGGTCAGGCAGCGCCTGGCCCACATCGGCGGAAGGCTCCTGAGGCTCTATGAGGACATCGGCAGAAAGAAGGAGATGGACCGCCTCAGGACCCGGCTTTCCGCCTACGGGGTGGTGCCGGAGGAAGAGGAGAACTGAAGAATAAGCTTGAAACAGACCAGTGCCCCCTCCATTCATCCTGAATGGAGGGGGCATCTGACAAATCTGAAGAACGAAGACGGAAGCTGCCTCCTAATGGATCCGGCACCTTCTGGGAGGGTTCGAGCCCTGCGAGTATGAGCGCCTGACCTTTACTATCATGAACGGGAACAGATCCAACGGGTTCTTCTATATAGGCAGACGGAAATAGACTGGCGGTTCCCGGAGGATCCGGGCTTTGCCCTGCTTCTGCTGCCTGCCGCTTTGGGCAAGGGGGAGAAGGCATACAGGAACAATAAGGGATGTCCAGATCGCAGATGTGCCATCCGAACTGAATCGATTTTTGAAAGTGGACCTTCCGGGTCCACTTTTTTTGGCTCCCGGCTGATATATTCGGCACCAGAAACAGAATGGCGGCGGGAGGCGCCCGGGGCCCCGGGGCGGCCGGGCACTTCCGCGGCAGGGAAGCGCCGCCGGGGGGCGGCAGAAAGGATGGAGCATGAGAGCACGAAGAGGTCTTTGGATCCTGGCGGCAGCGGTCCTGATGGGAACGGCAGGATGCGGAAATTCCAAGGCCCTGGAGGAGGAACTGACAACCCTCCAGGCAGACTATGAGAGCCTGCAGGCCGACTACGCGGCCCTGGAGGAGGAAAAGAAGGGACTGGAGGACCAGGTGGCGGATCTGGAGGGACAGGTCCGGAAGCTTAAGGATGAGAACGGTGAGCTGAAGAACGGGGCCGCCAGCAGGCTGGTGGCTGTCAAGAACAGCTATGAGGCCGGGGAATGGCAGAAGGTGGTGGACCTGGCCGCGGACCTCCATAAGAACTACAACGGGACCAAGGAGGACCAGGAGGCCCAGAAGATGGCAGAAGAGGCCGGAGCCAGGCTCAAGGAGGAAGAGGATGCCCGGGCGGCCAGGGAGGCCCAGGGCTATGAGACAGGCATCACCTATGACCAGCTGGCCAGGACACCGGACGATTATGAGGGCGAGAAGGTCAAATTCAGGGGAGAGGTCGTCCAGGTCATCGAGGGGGATGATTCCGTCCAGATCCGCCTGGCTGTGAACGGAGACTATGACAGGATCCTTCTGGGCGAATATGAAAAGGACATTGTCAGCTCCAGGGTCCTGGAGGACGATACCATCACCATCTACGGGACCTCGGTGGGGACCATCTCCTATGAGTCCACCATGGGAGGCCAGATCACCATTCCCGGCGTCTATATCGAAAAGATCGACCAGTGACAGGGGGGACAGCGGAGGCAGAGGCCGGTCAGCTCCGGCTCCCGCCAGCAAGGGCTTGGGAAGAAAACTTGGAAGTATTGGAAAGGTTTTGGATATATTTCTTTGGAAACCCCTCCCCTAAAATTGACTCAGAACCTAGAAAAAGTCCGGACAGCCGCCGAACCATGGCGGCTGATGCCGGAGGAAGGAGGAGAAAATGAAGAAAGTTCAGACAGGAGGGATGCTGGGCCTTGTCCTGGCCCTGGTCCTGATCCTGGGCGGCTGCGGTCATGAGCATACCTATTCTGAGGCTACCTGCACCGAGCCCGCGACCTGTACCGAATGCGGAGAGACGGAAGGCGAGCCCCTTGGACATGACTTCGCGGAGGCCACCTGCACCGAGCCCAGGACCTGCAGAAGGTGCGGCGAGACCGA
>CAMOUD010000081.1 GCA_946626215.1 uncultured Lachnospiraceae bacterium | reverse complement strand
CCTGGGTAAAAAGGCTCCCGGAATGGATTTTTGTTGCAGAAACCATTCTGGGAGCCATTCTTTTCCTTCCAGCAGGTCCTTCAGCCGCAGGATGAAGGAAGATGGGAATCACATCCTCAAGGTCAATTTGAAACAGCCCGTACCGTTTTCTATGATTCAATTCCATAACGGCCCATTTTTTCCCATAGCATACCTCGTCTGCAGGCCTTTCTCAGGCAGAAAAAGACCTTATTCAGTCAACGCGGAAGCGAACGCTCCTGCAGATCTCAAAAACCGCGTCACCTGTTTCCTGACCGGTTCCATCACTTCGTCTTCCCCTTCGGTTCCCGGCCGCCCAGGCTGATCCTGACGGTGATCGGAAATGAGAACCGCGCTGCCATGATCCTCGTGTCCGCATTTCTTAAGATTCCCTCATGGATCAGGAACCGCATCATACCCATCGAATAGTCCGGAACAACTTCATAGCCGCTTTGTCTGCAGCCCGGCCGGCTCTTCATTGCGGAACGGCCCGATCATAAGGAGCTTCCTGCCTTTGCTGATAGGGGGCGGCGCAGGATGCGGCGCATATGTCCCTGCATGAGCTCAGCCGCCTTTTCTGCATCCTGCCGGTCTTATCCTTTGTGAATTCCGGAGTCAGCGCCTGCAAAAACCGAATGGCCAGGATAGCCTTTCAGAACGGTTTTGACGACAGTACCGGAATATCCTGTTTATTGGCAAAGCGGCTGTAAAGGGACGCCTTGGGGATAGGTGCCGCGTCAGCGGGCCGCGGGATACCGGCTGCTCCATATCCGTTGACAGCGAACAGATCCGGCTCTGCCTCCGGGACTTCTTCCCGGGCGCTGCTCTTTTCCGCGCGCAGCGCCCTCCTGCAAACACAGTAAGAATGCTGAATTCCATCCCTCATTATACCCGGCGTTCGTTCGTCAGCCAACAGACCTTTTGAGCCTCCTTCCCGCACGTCAGATTCCTGTCAGCGCATGCGGAAGTCCTTTCCTGAAAGCTGCAGAACTGCTTATGAAGGGAGGTCTTAGGCCGGAGGCCTTTATCACCCCGGTCAGCAGGGATTCCCGGCGGAAGGAAGAAGGACACAGGCGCCGGAACCCGGACGGCCCCGGCGCCTGCTCCGGTTCAGAAATTCTTTTTCAGTGGAAAAGGGGAAAGAAAAGAAGTATGGTATGATGAGACTGATACGGAGAGGAATGCCCTGAACCCCAGTGGAAGCAGGATATCAGAGCCAGGAGGAGCGTATGTTATTTACATGTAAGGTGAGCGTTGAGGATGGGATCTTCTATGATGAGAGCGTCGCGGAAAGGGTCCTGGAGGTTCCGGGAGCGGTTTCTCTGGAGGCTCTCTGCACTGCCATTCTGGAGTCCTATGACTTCGACTTTGACCAGCGGTACAGCTTTATGATCGGGAGCAGGATTTATGAGGGAGAGCCCGGAAGAAAGGGAGACTGCGGGATTAAGCTTTACCGTCTGGACCTCAGAAAGGGAGATGTCTTCCGGTTTCAGTATGATTACGAGGACGAGTGGCTTTTTACCATTGAGGTCATGGATGTTTCCGACAGAAAAGGAGACGGGATCCGGATCCTGGAGTCAAAGGGCAGCATCGAGCAGTACCCGGACCTGTCTGAATGGGACGAATCCTGGATGGAGGAAGATGAGGACTGGGAGGACGAATACGAGGACTGGGAGGAGGATGAGTCGACCGGAATGGAAGTCTTCCTGCAGGGGCCCGTTCCCTCCGACGCCCTGCTTGAGGCGGCCTTCCGCCTGAAAAAGACAAGGATCATGAAGACGGGCTTCGGGGACATCATTTTCGCCATGCGGTTTGAGGATGGAGAGACCGGCCTGGTGCAGGTCGACCAGGAGAAGAACCCTGCCCTGACTCTGATCAGGGGACAGGAGGCCATGGAAAGATTTGCCGGGTTCCTTCAGATGCAGAGGGGGGACGGGCCCTTCCATCTGAAGAGAGAGAAGGCCTTTCTCCAGGATTTCATGTCCCTGGCTTTTGTCGGCAGGGACCAGATGGAGGAGTTCATGCTGGAGCCCGTCCGGGACTTTGCCTCCAGACAGGGGATCCGGCTGAGCGGGAAAAACGCCTTTCCCAGGTTCCACAGGGTCAGACCTTCCAGGCTTCCCCTGCCCTTCCTGGAGGAAGAGGAGCAGGAAAACCTGATCAGGGCGGCAGAGGCGGCGGAGGCCCTGGCCGGCCTCTATAAAAAGAGCCCGCAGAAGGGTCTCGGGGAGAAGGAGCCGATCCTGCAGGTTCCCCTTCTGGTCCGCGAGGGGGGAGAATGGAAGCCAGGCGGCGAACTGACACTTCCGGAAGTTCCGGAACCAGTCTATGAAAAGCCTGTCATGAACGAGATCCAGATGAGAAAGCTGAAGAAAAAGAAGGCCAATGGGGTCCTGGAGGCAGGCATTTATCTGGCGGAATCCGCGGAAGCGGATGAGGAAGGCCTGTATCTGCCCTATGTACTGGCTGCCCGCCGGAAGGAAACGGGAGAGTGCGTTCTTCTGGAACCCGTACCGGACCTGGAGGACCATCTGGACATGCTGGCGGGAGACCTGCTGCAGGAGCTGTTCGATTTAAGCTGGAAGCCCGCCCGGATCCTGGTCGAAGATGAAAGGGCCTATGCCTTCCTGTCTCCCCTGGCGGCAGGGATCGGCGCTTCCCTGGAGATGACCGGAGACCTGGAGGACCTTCATGAGATGATCCGGGAACTGGATGAGGATTTCGATGACGAGGACTTCGCGTATGACGAGGTCATCAAGGTCATGGAGATGATTGCGGACGCTCCGGCAAAAATCCTGAAAACGATGCCGCCCGAGCTCAGGGAGGTGGCCCGGGAAATGGTGGAAGCGGGCGTTCTGCCGGATGATCTGGAGAGAAGGGTCCGGAAGAAGCTGGGCTTCTGACCGCCCGGCGCCGCAAAGGCATAGCGAAAGACCGGAATTCCCACCGGAAGGAGCCGGAAAACAGAATCCAAAGATGGAAAAAAGGCAGCCGGACAGGTCGGAGGCGACCTGTCCGGCTGTTTTCCGCGCTTTTCCCGGCGCTCCCGGAGAGGCTCCCGGAAGTTCTCTCCCAGGGTCATATCTTCTTCCCGGGCTGAGCTTCCGGTTCCCCTTTTGATGCAGGCCCCGGAAGGAGAGTCCGAAAACCCCCGGGAAACCGTCCCTTCGACCGGAAAGGACAGGGGCGGAAAAGAGGAAAACGGACGCCGAAACGGGAGAAGGGATAAAAAGATAGAAAAAGAGGGGAGCCCTTACGGGACTCCCCTCCGGATTTCCGGCTGCCCATGGGGGCAGGCCCGGATCAGGTCCGATCAATAGTTCTCGGCATGGACTTCGAAATAGCTCTGAGGATGCGCGCAGACAGGGCAGACGGCCGGAGCCTTCTCGCCGATCACGATGTGACCGCAGTTGCGGCACTCCCAAACGGTGATGCCGGACTTCTCAAAGACCTTCTTCTCTTCGCAGTTCTTCAGAAGGGCTCTGTAGCGCTCTTCATGATGCTTCTCGATGGCTGCGACGCCGCGGAACTTCTTGGCCAGAGCATTGAAGCCTTCCTCTTCGGCTTCACGGGCCATACGCTCATACATGTCGGTCCACTCAAAGTTCTCGCCTTCGGCTGCGTGCAGAAGGTTCTCTTCGGTGGTGCCCAGCTCGCCCAGCTCCTTGAACCACATCTTGGCATGTTCCTTCTCGTTGTCAGCGGTCTTCAGGAAGAGGGCCGCGATCTGCTCGTAGCCGGCCTTCTTGGCGACGGAAGCGAAATAGGTATATTTGTTGCGGGCCTGGGATTCACCGGCGAAGGCTTCCCAGAGGTTCTTTTCTGTCTTGGTACCTGCGTACTTGTTTGCCATTGCTTTTTTCCTCCATATCTGGTCTGTCTTTGGATGTTCTGCCTGACAGGGCGTGTGCTTTTCATGCCTGCTTAGCGGTGACTAATTTAGGAATGGTTCCTGTTTACTTCTTTGATTGTAAGGGCAGACCCGCAGATTTGCCAATGCTAACTTTGAAAGCTTCTGTAGAGGAGCTTGTACTCCTCACAGATGTGGACGCTGTTGCTGGTCCCGATCCTTTCAGCCCCGGCCTCCAGCATGAGGCGGCAGGTATCCCAGGTCCGGATCCCGCCGGCCGCCTTGACTCTGACCTGGCTGCCCACGATCTCCTTCATCAGGGCCACGTCCTCGGGAACAGCGCCGGAGGGCCCGAAGCCCGTGCTGGTCTTGATGAAGTCCGGCCTGACCTCGGCCGCGATCCGGGCCGCCCGGGCGATCTCTTCCTTTGTCAGGTAGCAGTTCTCAAAGATGACCTTGCACAGGACCCCGCTCTGGTGGCAGAGACTGACCATGGATTTCATTTCGTGCTGGATGTAGGCGTCGTTCCCCATCTTCAGAGCCCCGATATTGAGCACGTAGTCGATCTCATCAGCTCCGTCCTCGATGGCCTGGCGGGTCTCGCTCAGCTTGCTCTCAATGGCCATCTGGCCCAGAGGGAAGGAGATGGCCGCCCCCACATGGACGCCGGTGCCGGTCAGGAGCTCCTTGCAGAGCTTGACGGGGCCGGAATTGATGGCCACCATGGCAAAGCCGTAGGACCTGGCCTCGCTGCAGAGCTTTTCAAAATCAGACCGGACGGCATAGGCCTTTAAGAAGGTATGGTCCATCATGCCGGCCAGCTTTTCGGGTGTCAGATTTCTGTTGATTTCCATAAATGCCTCCTTTATGACGCGAATTCGGCACAGTTTCTGGAAGAGGATGACTCTCGCCTTCTTCTGATCCGGAACGGATCAGACCTTATCCAGAGGGACAGGGGATACGGGCGGGGGGAAGGCCCTGTCCAGAAGGGCCAGGTCGGAAGGGGAAAGGGCCTTTTCTGCCGCTTCCAGGTTGGCCAGGACGTGGGCGGCCCTGCCGCTTCCGGGGATAGCGCAGGTCCCTTCCCTTGCCAGGACAAAGGCCAGAAGGACCTGAAGGGGAGTCAGGCCCAGGCGCTCCGCGGTCCGCAGGACGGCTTCTGATTCCGTAAGTCCCTTTCGAAGGCTTCCTCCCTGGGCCAGGGGACAGTAGGCCATCATGGCCGTTCCCGTCTGCCTCAGGAAAGGGTGGAGGTCATACTCGACTCCCCGGGAGCCCAGGTGGTAGCAGACCTGGTCGACCTGGCAGGCGCCGCCTCCGGGCAGGGAATAGAGGGCCTCCATCTGGCTTTTGTCCATGTTGGAGACGCCCCAGGCCCGGATCAGGCCCCGGTCCATTGCTTCCTCCATGCAGGCAATGGTCTCCTCCATGGGAACAGAGCCCGGCCAGTGGAGCAGGTAGAGGTCCAGATAGTCCGTTCCCATCCTTTTCAGGCTGGCCTCCAGGGACCGGATCAGGCTTCCCCTTCCGGCGTTCCAGGGATAGACCTTGGATACCAGGAAAAGAGAGTCTCTGTCAAAGCCCCGGATGGCCTTTCCCACCAGAAGCTCTGCCCTGCCCTCGCCGTACATTTCCGCTGTATCAATGATGCGGATCCCGGCCTCCAGGCCGGCCCGCAGGGCTTCGATCTCCTGCTCCTGCCGGTCCGGGTGTTCTCCCAGGGTCCAGGTCCCCATGCCCAGGCAGGGCAGGTCCATTCCGTTCCTGAGTCTGATCGTTTTCATGGGTCTCCTCTCTTCTGCCCTGCGGCAGCGGCAGACAGTGATGGCGTCCGTCATAGTACTGAGCGGGAGGCCAGCTTCCTTTATTATATCGCAGGCCGGGCCGGGAGGAACACTTTTTTCAGGCCCGGCCCGCGGCAGGACGGGAGCAAGGGAGGAAAAGGACGAAGAAGAGAAGAAAGAAGGGGGAGCGGGCTCCGTGGGCTGGAAAATGGCCATTTGCGGGTGTACAATACAGGGCATGGGCCAACGTCCGGCTGTGGGAGCCGGCCGGGAGGCCCATCCATATGATTCAGAACCTGTGATGCTGCCCTGGGAGGCGGCGGGAAGGATGCCATATATGATCAGAAAAAACCTTGTCACGGCTGCCCTGGCAGCCATCTGCCTCTGCCAGGCTCTGTCCATGCCGGCCCTGGCGGGCGATACCTCTCAGCCGGCCCAGGAAGCGCCGGCCCCTGAAAAGCCCGCGGAGCCGGAAAAACCGGCGGAACCGGAGAAGCCTGCGGAGCCGGAAAAGCCCGCGGAACCCGACCAGCCGGCTGATCCCGGGACGACGGAGGAGCCAGGCGGCCAGTCCGGATCCGGGAGCGGAGCCGGAGGAGAGGAGGCCGGGACCGGAGCCTCTCAGACGGAAGGAAGCGGGACTTCCTCCACCGGAAGCCAGGCCGCGGAAGGAGACGCGGGTCAGGCCGGGACCCTGCCGGAGGGCCAGGGGGAAACACCTGCCGGAAGCCCGGAAGAGCCCGGAGCAGAGACCGGAGCCGGAGCGGAGGCCGCGGGACCTGAGGATCCGGACCAGGAGGCAAAGGGAAGCGCGGACGCGGAGATCGGAGAGGCCGGCCTCTCGGAGGAGGACCTGGAAGTGGTCCAGGAAGCCGAGGACGGAGGTCCCCGGACCTTCGGATCCACCGGGACCTTTAAGATCGACTATTCCCTCATGCGGAACACCCTGCCCTTCCTGAAAGAATACCGGCTTTACAAAGCGGACAGGGTCTGTCTCTATGCCAGGGAGATGACCTTTGTATATGAAGAAATGGACGCGGCCTCCCGGAAGATCGGCCAGATCCGTCCGGGCGGTGTCCTCTTTTCCCTGACCCGGAAGGGGGACTGGTTCTTTGCCGAATCCGGGGACGTCCGGGGCTTTATTCCGGCGGACAAGGTCCTGTGGGGGACGCCGGCCGACGAAGAGACGGCCCGCCGCAAAAAGGTGGCGGCCCATCTGACGGAGATCGCGGAAAGGGAGATCGACCCTGCCGGGCTGGAATACTACGCCTGGCCCCTGGTCCCTCCGGAACAGACCTCCTGCAGGCTCTATACCATGGGGACCGCCGAAGACCTGGTCCTGGAGCCGGACTATCTGGCGGCGCGGGAGGACCTCTCCATATATGAAGAGATGGATCCCTCGTCCCGGGCCGTGGGCACCCTGAAAGAGGACGGGATCTGCTGCCTGATCCAGGCCGTCCTTCCGAAAGACACGGAAGAAGAGACGGACCCGGAGGGAGAAGCAGACTGGCTCTTTGTGGAATCCGGGGATGTCCGGGGCTTTGTGGAAGCCTCCGGAGTCCTGCGGGGGCAGGAAGCGAAGGACAGGATCGAAGCCCTGGGAGGCCCGGAGGGCCTTTCAGGCGCTGAGAAGCTTCTGGAGCCGGAGGACAACAAGGCCTTTTACTATTCCCTGTATTCGACCAGGGAAGGAAAGAGCCCGGAGGAACTCTTAAAGGAGGCCGGAATCTACCAGATCGACGCGGAGGGCGGCGGCGCGGCCGTGGCCCAGTGGGCCGTATCCTGGGAGGGAAAGATCCCCTACCGGGGCGGCGGCCTTTCCACAAGGACAGGCATGGACTGCAATACCTTTGTCTGGTTCGTCTTCAACCACTTCGGCGTGGACCTTCGGACCAACGGCCGGATCGACTCCGTGGCCTGGGCCAGCAAGGGCTATGAGGTGGGAAATTCCAAGACCGGATATCAGAACTGCCTGCCCGGGGACCTGATCGTCTTTAGGTGTTCCAAGACAGACCGGGTCTTCCATTCCGGCATCTATCTGGGACACGGCAAGTTCATCCGCATGGCGGAGGGGCCCGGCTGCGCCATCACCAACGCGCCGGCCAACTGGAGGATCCGGACGGTCCGCAGGATCGTGGACTGAGAAAAGTCCGGATCGGAAAGATATACAGGAAGAAAAAGACACAGAAATAAGATAAAAGACAGAAAAGGCGTTCTTGCGGAAATGAACCGCGGGAACGCCTTTCTTTACGCATATGGAGCCGGAGCTTTTGATTGGGCCGGGCCCTTCTTACAGGTGCCGGCCTCATGTATTGGGCGGAGGATCCTTATGGACCGGCTCCGCTTCTTCCCAGGTCTTCTGGCTGATGATGTAGCGGGGCCTGTGCTTGGTCTCCAGATAGACTTTGCCGATATATTCTCCCAAGATCCCGATGCTGATCAGCTGGATGCCGCCCAGGAAGCAGAGGATGCAGACCATGCTGGCCCAGCCGGCCGTGGTCCGGCCCAGGACCTGCATGATGATGGCCCAGAGGACGCCGATGAAGCTCAGACCGGAAATGAGACAGCCCAGGACCATGATCAGGTGGAGGGGGGCGGTGCTCAGGCTGGTGATGCCCTCAAAGGCCAGGGCCAGCATCTTGGAAAGGGGATAGTGGGACTCGCCCGCCATCCGTTCATGGCGTTCATAGTACACAGAGGTGCTGTTGAAGCCGACCAGGGGGAACATGCCCCGCAGGAACAGGTTGACCTCCTTATAGTCGGCAAAGGCCCGGAGGACCCTGGAGGAGACCAGCCGGTAGTCGGCATGGTTGTAGACCGCCTCCACGCCCATGCCGTTCAGGAGCTTATAAAAGAGCTGGGCCGTGGTCCTCTTGAAGAAGGTGTCGGTCTTCCGGCTGCTTCGGACCCCGTAGACGACCTCGGCGCCCTGGTGGTAGGCGTCCACCATCTTTTCCATGGCTGTGATGTCATCCTGACCGTCGCAGTCGATGGAAATGGTGATATCCGCGTAGGGCATGGCTTCCATGAGGCCCGCCAGAACGGCGTTCTGGTGGCCCCGGTTCCGGCTCTGGCTGATCCCCAGGAAGTGGGGATCTTCACCGGCCAGCTTCCGGATCAGGTCCCAGGTGGAGTCCCTGCTTCCGTCATTGACAAAGAGGATCCGGCTGTCATCACTGATCTTTCCTTTTCCAATCAGGTCGGTGAGCTCATTGAGAAACAGCCCTGAGGTAATGGGCAGGACCTCCTGCTCGTTGTAGCAGGGGATCACGACGTATAATACGGTATTCATTATGCTTTACTTGCTCCTGTGGATCTTCCGGCAGACAGCGTCCCAGCCTGTGGCCGCGACGCAGATGTATACCGGGACATAGAGATAGAGATATCTGGCTCTTGCTTCGAAGAGCAGTTCAAAGGCCGTAAGGCCCAGGATGGACAGGATCATGACCAGGACGGTCCGGTCCTTGCGGGCCAGACAGATGGTCAGGGACAGGAGGAGGAGGGTCAGCCAGGCGGTCTGCTCCATGGTCAGATAATACTTATAATACTTTCCTTCCACATCTCTCGTATAGATGATGGACCGGAAGAGATTCGAAAAGAAGACATCCTTGGGCTCGGTGATCTCGCTGAAGAACTTGCCCTCTCCGCCCCAGCAGAAGGACCCGTCATTGAAGATGATCATGGTCTTTTTGATCAGGTGGTCGGCAAAGGTGGCCGGGGTATAGTTCCGGATCCGGTCCATGGCCCTTTCCAGGTCGGCGGCGTCCCGCTCGGCATTGCTGTGGATGTCCTCGGAGAATTCCACATCGTCCATGGCCCATACGCCATGGAACTCCGGATGGAGGCCCATCATGAAGAAGTGGGCGGCGCTGAGGCGCTCTTCGGGATCCAGGACAAGGCCTGTGGAATCCGTGATCTTCTGCATGCCGAAGGAGGAGGCGCCAAAGACCAGGGCCACGATGACAAGGCTGCCGGCGCAGGTCATCAGGCTCTTTTTCCAGCCTTCCGCGTGGGCCAGGCGGCGGAGGGCGGAGATGCCCATGATGGCAATGAACAGGATGATGACCTGGGGCTTGACCTGATAGCCCCAGTAGGCAAGAAGACAGATCCCCGTCCATTTGAGCCAGAGGAACCGGCCGTTTTCCAACATCTGGTAGAGACGGAGCATGAGGATGGGCAGGATCAGGGACATGCCGTCCGAATAGGGGATCATGGTCCAGCAGGAGGTCCCGACCAGGAGGAGGAAGAAGGTCCAGCCCAGCCAGGCGGCCCTGCGGGACTCTGTCTGGACATGGATGACCCGGAAGACCAGAAGGCCTGTCAGGACATTTAAAAGGCACTGGAGGAGGGTCAGGAAATAGGCGGACTGGACCCTGGTGTCAAAGCCCAGGACCTGGCCGGCCCGGACCACCAGAGCGAAGAACCAGGACAGGAAGATGTTGTTGGGATAGTGGGAATAGTAGAGATTGTCCAGGTCCGCTACGGCCCCGTTTGCCAGGCGCAGGACATTGGTCAGCATCTTTCCGCCGGCATCCCAGTCCGTAACAAAAAAGCTGAAGAAGAAGACTACGGCCTGGAGGACAAAGAGGACCGCTGAAAGGATCAGGAGGGTCCGGGTGCTGCGGCGGGCGTTTTTCTTCTCATCCGGTCCGCCCTTGACCAGCAGGATGATGGCGGAACAGACAAGGAGGAGGACCAGGCCGACCAGGAGCAGCTGCCAGTTCTCCAGCAGGAAGGTCTTTTTTCGCTGATAGGACAGGGAATGGAAGACCAGGTCGATGGTCAGGATGGCAGTATAGGCAGCAAGGAAAAGGCCGGCAAAAAGCAGCTGCCAGATCCGCAGAGCAGGTCTTGTTTCAGATGACATGGGCAGGGTTCCTTCCATATATAAAAGTCAGAGTATAAAAGTCAGGCAAAACAGGATCAGAAAACACGAAAAGGCACAAATTCGTATGAATGAGTATACACACTTAGTCTACACATTTCCGAATTTAAAGTAAACCATTTCCGCCGGAAGC
>CAMOUD010000080.1 GCA_946626215.1 uncultured Lachnospiraceae bacterium | reverse complement strand
TCATGATCCTGGGCGGCGGCCCCAACCGGATCGGCCAGGGCATCGAGTTCGACTACTGCTGCGTCCACGCGGCCCTGTCCCTCAAGAAGCTGGGCTTTGAGACCATCATCGTCAACTGCAACCCCGAGACCGTCTCCACCGACTATGACACCTCCGACAAGCTCTATTTCGAGCCCCTGACCCTGGAGGACGTCCTGTCCATCTACAGGAAGGAAAAGCCCGTGGGCGTCATCGCCCAGTTCGGCGGCCAGACCCCTCTGAACCTGGCGGCAGAGCTGGAAAAATACGGCGTGAAGATCCTGGGCACCTCCCCGGCCGTCATCGACCTGGCCGAGGACAGGGACCAGTTCCGCGCTGTCATGGACAAGCTGGGCATCCCCATGCCCGAATCCGGCATGGCCTCCACCGTGGAGGAAGCCAAGGAGATCGCCGGCAGGATCGGCTATCCCGTCATGGTCCGTCCCTCCTATGTCCTGGGCGGCCGCGGCATGGAAGTCGTCTATGACGATGAGCACATGGTGGACTACATGAACGCCGCTGTCGGCGTAACGCCCGACAGGCCCATCCTGATCGACCGTTTCCTCCACAACGCCATGGAGTGCGAGGCGGACGCCATTTCCGACGGCACCCACGCCTTTGTGCCCGCCGTCATGGAGCACATCGAGCTGGCCGGCATCCACAGCGGCGACTCGGCCTGCCTGATCCCCTCCAAGCACATCTCCAGGGAGAACCTGGAGACCATCAAGGAATACACCCGCAAGATCGCCGAGGAGATGCATGTCGTCGGTCTTATGAACATGCAGTACGCCATCGAGGACGGCGTGGTCTTCGTGCTGGAGGCCAACCCCAGAGCGTCCAGGACCGTCCCGCTGGTATCCAAGGTCTGCAACATCCGCATGGTCCCCATCGCGACGGATATCATTACCTCCTCCCTGACCGGAAGGCCTTCGCCGGTACCGGCCCTGAAGGAGCAGCATATCCCTTACTACGGCGTCAAGGAAGCCGTATTCCCCTTCAACATGTTCCAGGAGGTAGACCCTCTTCTGGGCCCTGAAATGCGGTCCACAGGCGAGGTCCTGGGCCTGGCCGAGACCAGCGGCGAAGCCTTCTACAAGGCCCAGGAGGGCGCGGGCGCCCTGCTGCCCACAGAAGGCGCGGTCCTGATCTCCGTCAACTCCAAGGACAAGCCCGAGGCCCTGATCCTGGCCAGGAAGTTCCTCCAGGACGGCTTCAAGATCTACGCCACGGGCAAGACCTGGCAGATGCTGGCCGACAACGACATCCAGGCCGAAAAGGTCCTCAAGATCTACGAGGGCCGTCCCAATATCCTGGATATGATCACCAACGGCAAGTTCCAGATCATCGTCAACTCCCCCGCCGGCGCCGAGAGCCGCTACGATGACTCCTACATCCGCAAGGCGGCCATCAAGGCCAAGGTCCCCTACATGACCACCATGGCGGCAGCCAGGGCGGCCGAAGAGGGCATCCACTACCTGCAGACCCATACCAGAGGGGAAGTCATGTCCCTGCAGGCTCTGCACGCTTCTATTCACGATAAGGATTGACAGACAAGGACGACCCCGGACAGACCTTCTGTCCGGGGCTGTCCGGCATGTAAGCAAAGACAAGGCATGGACGGATCCGGAAAGGGCATAGAGGGACCGTCCGGAAAGGAGGAAGCATGTACAATCTTGAACAGGAACTTCGTGAGAATTCCTATCCCGGCAGAGGCATCGTCATCGGCCGCAGCGCCGACGGGGCCAAGGCCGTCACCGCCTACTTCATCATGGGCAGGAGCAGCAACTCCAGGAACAGGATCTTTGTGGAAGAGGGAGAGGGGATCCGCACCCAGGCCTTCGACCCCTCCAAAATGGAGGATCCTTCCCTGATCATCTACGCCCCCGTCCGGGTCCTGGGCAACAAGACCATCGTGACCAACGGCGACCAGACCGATACCATCTATGAGGGAATGGACAGGCAGATGACCTTTGAGCAGTCCCTGCGCAGCCGCGAGTTCGAGCCCGACGCGCCCAACTATACCCCCAGGATCAGCGGCATCATGCACATCGAAAAGGGCGGCTACAACTACGCCATGTCCATCCTGAAGAGCAATGACGGAGATCCCTCCTCCTGCCTGCGCTATACCTTTGCCTATGAGAACCCGGCAGCCGGCCAGGGCCGTTTCCTGCATACCTATGACGGCGACGGATCCCCCCTGCCCAGCTTCTCCGGCGAGCCCACCCCCGTGGACCTTGGCGAGCTGACCTGTGACATCGACACCTTCACCGCCAGGATCTGGGACGCCCTGAACGAGGACAACAAGGTCTCTCTCTTTACCAGATTCATCAACATCGCGGACGGCACCTATGAGACCAGGATCGTCAACAAGAACCAGTAAGGATTCCAAGACCATAAAGGAGATATATAAGAAAGCATATGAAAGATCTGACTCTTAAATACGGATGCAACCCTAACCAGAAGCCCTCCTGCGTTTACATGGAGGACGGTTCCGACCTGCCCATCACCGTTCTGAACGGCCGTCCCGGCTATATCAACCTCCTGGACGCCCTCAACGGCTGGCAGCTGGTCAGAGAGCTCAAGGCAGCCACCGGCATGCCTTCCGCCACCTCCTTCAAGCACGTCTCCCCGGCCGGCGCCGCCATCGGCCTGCCCCTGACCGAGACAGAAGCCAGGATCTACTGGGTCGATGACATGGGCCCCCTGACCCCCATCGCTTCCGCTTACGCCAGAGCCAGAGGCGCGGACCGCATGTCCTCCTTCGGCGATTTCATTTCCCTGTCTGACATCTGCGATGCCTGCACGGCCAGGCTGGTGGCCAGAGAGGTCTCCGACGGCATCATCGCTCCCGGCTATACCGAGGAGGCCCTGGAGATCCTGAAGAAGAAGAAAAAGGGAAATTACTGCGTCCTGCAGATGGACACCTCCTATGTGCCCGCTCCCGTCGAGAAGAAGCAGGTCTACGGCGTGACCTTCGAACAGGGCCGCAATGAGCTGGTCATCGACGACGCCCTCTTTGCCAATATCGTAACGAAGAACAAGGAACTGCCCAAGGCGGCCAGGGATGACATGGCCATCGCCCTGATCACCCTCAAGTACACCCAGTCCAATTCCGTCTGCTATGTCAAGGGCGGCCAGGCCATCGGCATCGGCGCCGGCCAGCAGTCCAGGATCCACTGCACCAGGCTGGCAGGCAGCAAGGCCGACAACTGGTACCTGCGCCAGTCTCCCCAGGTCCTGGGCCTCCCCTTCAGGGAAGGCATCCGCCGGGCAGACAGGGACAACGCCATCGACCTCTATATCGGCGAGGATTACATGGATGTCCTGGCTGACGGCAAGTGGGAGGCCATCTTCACCGAGAAGCCTCCGGTCTTCACCGCTGAGGAAAAGAGGGCCTGGCTGGACGGCAATACGGACGTGACCCTGGGCTCCGACGCCTTCTTCCCCTTCGGCGACAACATCGAGCGCGCTTTCCGCAGCGGCGTCAAATATGTGGCCCAGCCCGGCGGCAGCGTAAGGGATGACAACGTGATCGAGGCGGCTGACAGCCACGGCATGGTCATGTGCTTCACCGGCATCCGGCTCTTCCATCACTGATCCAAAAGGCGCAGAGCCTTCCGGAGGCCCGGGCGGACTTTTTCTCCGCCCGGGCCTTTCTTCAGGTCTTTCCGGGAGAAGCCGGCGGGAATCCGACAGGATACGGCCCGGACGCTGGACACGAAGGCCGGTATCTGATAAAATTTTCTGATGCACGAATGATCTGGAGACAGGCTGTTTTGGAGGTATTCTATGAGGATCGGAACAGGTTATGACGTCCACCGTCTGGTGGAGGGGCGAAAGCTCATCCTGGGCGGAGTGGAGATTCCCTTTGAAAAGGGCCTTCTGGGCCATTCGGACGCCGATGTGCTGGCCCACGCGGTCATGGACGCCCTGCTGGGGGCGGCGGCCCTGGGCGATATCGGCAAGTTCTTTCCGGATACGGATCCCCGCTACAAGGGCGCGGATTCCTTAAAGCTCATGGAAGAGGTGGGGAAGATCCTGGCCGGACACTTCTATGTCATCGGCAACATCGACGCCACCATCCTGGCCCAGGCTCCCAAAATGCGGCCCCACATCGACCGCATGCGGCAGAACATGGCCGACGCCCTGGGCATCGACGTCTCCCAGGTCAGCGTCAAGGCGACCACGGAGGAGGGGCTTGGCTTTACGGGATCCGGCGAAGGCATCGCGGTCCAGGCCGTGGCCCTGATCGCGTCTCCCATGGATCTGGAAGCGGCGAATCCCATGGGCGGCTGCGCTGCCTGTCCGGGGCGGCAGCAGTAAGGACTGCCTGCCGCGGAGAGGAAGCATGCTGAAGGAAGAGAAAAGGAACCGCGCGGCCGCGCGGATTTGGAGGTATATATGCAGATCTTTAACACCATGACAAGGCGCAAGGAAGAGTTCGTTCCCATCCATCCCGGCGAGGTCCGGATGTATGTATGCGGTCCCACCGTCTACAACCTGATCCACATCGGCAACGCCCGTCCCATGATCGTCTTCGATACGGTCCGCCGCTACTTTGAGTACAGGGGCTATAAGGTCAACTATGTATCCAACTTCACGGACGTGGATGACAAGATCATCAAGAAGTCCCTGGAGGAGGGCGTGGACGCCGGCGTGATCTCCGAGCGGTATATCGAGGAATGCAAGAAGGACATGGAGAGCCTGAACGTCAGGCCCGCCACGACCCATCCCCAGGCCACCAAAGAGATCGACGGCATGATCGAGATGATCCAGGACCTGATCGACAAGGGCTACGCCTATAAGGCAGAGGACGGAACGGTCTATTACAGGACCCGCCGCTTCATGCAGTACGGCAAGCTGTCCCATAAGAAAATCGCCGACCTCAGGAGCGGAAACAGAGCTCTGCTGGTGACCGGCGAGGACCAGAAGGAGGATCCCCTGGATTTCGTCCTCTGGAAGCCCAAGAAGGATGGGGAGCCCTACTGGGACTGCCCCTGGTGCAAGGGCCGTCCGGGCTGGCACATCGAGTGCTCCGTCATGAGCAAGCGCTACCTGGGCGATTCCATCGATATCCACGCCGGCGGCGAGGACCTGGTCTTCCCCCATCATGAGAACGAGATCGCCCAGTCCGAGGCGGCCAACGGGGTCCCTTTTGCCAGGTACTGGATGCATAACGCCTTCCTGAATATCGACAACCGCAAGATGAGCAAGTCCCTGGGCAACTTCTTTACCGTCAGGGACATCCTGGACCAGTTCGACGGCCAGGTCATCCGCTACTTCATGCTGACCGTCCATTACAGAAGCCCCCTGAACTTCAGCAGAGAGCTCATGGAATCCGCCAGGACCTCCCTGGAAAGGATCGTCAACTGCGCCTCCAATCTGACCTTCCTTTTAAAGACGGCAGAGGGCGCCTGCAGCCCGGAGGAAAAGGACCTGCTCAGGGAAGCCAGGAAGTTCAGAGCCTCCTTCGAGAAGGCCATGGACGATGACTTCAATACGGCCGACGCCATTTCCGCCATCTTCGAGCTGGTCAAGTGGATCAACTCCAACGTGTCCGAGTCTTCCAGCGCGGACTTCCTGACAGAGCTCAAGGGAGAGCTGGTCACCCTGACCGATATCTGCGGCCTGGTCGTGGATAAGGAGGAGACCCTGGAGGAGGACCTGGCAGCCTACGTGGAAAAGATGATCGCCGAGAGGCAGGCCGCCAGAAAGGCCCGGGATTTTGCCAGAGCCGACGCCATCCGCGAGGAGCTGAAGGCCAGGGGCATCATCCTGGAGGACACCAGAGAAGGAGTCAAATGGAAGAAAGCCTGAGAGACCAGATCATGGGCGCCTTCCCGGCCCCTTCCGTAGATATCAGGACCTATTCGCCCCTGGCGCTGGCCTTTCTGGGCGACGGGGTCTATTCCATGATCGTCCGCACCCTTGTGGTGTCAAAAGGCAACAGACAGGCAGAGAAGCTTCATAACGAAACTTCTCTGCTTGTGCGCGCCTCTGCCCAGGCAGCCATCGGAGACGCCCTCCAGGACCTGCTGACGGAGGAGGAGGCGGCCCTCTACCGGAGGGGAAAGAACGCCAACCCGGTCCACCATACCCGGAACGCCTCCATGGAGGACTACCTCAAGGCCACGGGCCTGGAATGCCTGGTGGGCTGGCTCTACCTGCAGGACCGGACCGGCCGGATCCTGGAGCTCATGGCCGCCGGCATGGAAAGGGCAGGCCTCTATAAGGACGGAAAGATCAGACGGCCCGTCAAGGGCGGAAACGGAAACAGACATGACAAGAGACGACAGTAAGAGAAAATCCGACAGAAAAAGGAACGCGCCCGTCAGGGAAAAAGCGGCTCCGCCCCTCCCCCGGGAGTCTGAGAACGAGACCCGGATCGAGGGCAGGAACGCGGTGATCGAAGCCTTCCGGTCCGGCAGGACCATTGACCGGATCTACATGCTGGACGGCAGCAAGGAGGGGGCCATGATGACCATCCGGAGGGAAGCCTCCAAAAGGGACACCCCCGTCCGCTATGTGACCCGCCAGCGCCTGGACCAGATGTCCGAGACCGGCGCTCACCAGGGCGTTGTCGCGGTCCTGGCCGCCTACCATTACGGCGAGCTGGAGGACCTTTTTGACAGGGCAAGGGAGAGGGGAGAGGATCCCTTCTTCATCCTTCTGGACAACATCGAGGATCCCCATAACCTGGGCGCCATCCTCAGGACCGCCAACGTGGTCGGGGCCCATGGCCTGATCATTCCCAGGGACCGGGCCGTCGGCCTGACAGCCACCGTGGCCAAGGCCTCCGCCGGCGCCATCAACTTCACCCCCGTGGTCAAGGTCACCAACCTGGCCCAGACCATCGACCAGCTCAAGGAGCGGGGCCTGTGGTTCGTCTGCGCGGACATGGACGGGACTCCCATGACGAAGCTGGATATGACCGGGTCCATCGGCCTGGTGATCGGGGCAGAGGGCAAGGGCGTGTCCAGGCTGGTCAGGGAAAAATGCGACATGACGGCAGCCATTCCCCAGAGAGGCGATATCGACAGCCTCAACGCGTCGGTGGCGGCCGGCGTCCTTTGCTACGAAATACTGAGACAGAGAGGGCTTTGATGATCGATCTGGAGGGATACAGGGCTTATACGGATGAAGAACTGGCCGGCATGTACCGGGAAGGGGACGAGGGGGCTCTGGACGCCCTCCTGGTCCGCTATACGGACATGGTCAGGATCAAGGCTGGATCCATGTTCATCCTGGGCGGCGATACGACCGACCTGGCCCAGGAGGGCATGGTGGGCCTCATGCAGGCCGCCAGGGACTATGACTGCGGCCGGGACGCCAGCTTCAGGACCTTTGCTTCCCTCTGCGTGACCAGGAAGCTCTACGACGCCCTCCGCAGGGACGGGTCCGTCAAGCACCTCCCCCTGAATACGGCCCTTTCCCTCCAGATGATCGTCGGAGACGAGGAGGGAGAGGAGGGGGCTCCCCTGATCAGCATCCTCCCGGACAAGGAGACGGAGAATCCCGAGGCCATGGTCCTGGACCAGGAGAGGACCGCGGAGCTCCAGCAGGCCCTGGACAGGGTCCTTTCTCCTCTGGAGCGGCAGGTCCTGGAGCTCCTCCTGACAGGAATGGGCTATGTGGAGATCGCCCATGTCCTCAACCGGCCCGAAAAGTCCATCGACAACGCCCTGCAGCGGCTCAGGGGAAAGGTGAGAAAGCTCCTGGCAGCGGAGGACCCGGTCTGAAAAAGGAGAGGAAAGTCCCCAAATAGACAGACTTTTAAAAAATCTGCGATTCGATTGACAAAAGGTGCAGGGTTTGCTATTATACGTTTGTTGCGTGACACGAATGTGTCCGCGGCAGACAGATTTGCTGGCATGGCTCAGTCGGTAGAGCGTCGCATTGGTAGTGCGGAGGTCCCGGGTCCGATTCCCGGTGCCAGCTTCATTCCAGAAATGGCTTAAAACGCCATTTCTGGTTTTTTTATTTTCGCGGCCAATGGGAAGGAAGAGGTCAGAAGTCCGTGCTGTTTCTCAAATGTGCCGACTGGGCAGCCGCGCCTGACTTTTCCGGATCCCATCCTGAACCCTCCCTTCCTTTCCATAAGAGGATCTCTGAGTTTTCGACCGGATTGGAATGGATGGAAGAGGCCGGTCATGCATGGGGCCCAGCAGGAGGGGCCGGCGCGGGCCGTCAATTCAGCGGGAAGGAAGCATTCCTGGGCAAAGCTCTGCAGAGGTGCGGCCGTCCGCCATGTCCTCTGACCGGATTCCGCTTCAGGAATGGAAGGAAGTCCGTACTTTGTGATACAATTGATCTGTTGCATCCTTAAGATACCTGTGGAGTCAGCAAGGAATGAAAATACAGACGGCTATACTGATACCGGCCTATAAGCCGGCGGAGTCCATGCTGGTCCTGATCCGGGACCTGCAGGAGGCGGGCTTTGATAAGATCCTTACGGTGGATGACGGGAGCGGAGAAGACTTCCGGGACCTGTTCGAGAGAGCCTCTGCCCTGGGGGCCGCGGTGGAGCGCCATCCGGTCAACAGGGGCAAGGGAGCCGCCATCCGGACAGGGATCCGGGCGGTCCGGGACCGCTGGGGGGAGGACACGCCCCTGGTCACGGCGGACGCGGACGGCCAGCACCTGCCGGAGGATATCCGGCGGGTAGCGGAGGCCCTGGCGGAGAATCCCGGTGCCCTGGTCCTGGGAGTCCGGGATTTCACGTCCCCGGAGGTCCCATTCAGGAGCCGGTTCGGCAATCAGGTCACGGCAGTCTTCTTCCGGATATCCTCCGGCGTTTCCTGCCCGGATACCCAGACAGGGCTCAGGGGGATCCCTCCCTGCCTCTATGACCTGGCCCTGGAGACGGAGGGAGACCGGTATGAGTATGAGATGACCTTCCTTTCCGAGGCTGTCCGCCGGGTCCCTCTGGTCCCGGTCCCCATCCGGACCGTCTATGAGGAGGGGAACGCCTCCTCCCATTTCCGTCCCGTCCGGGACAGCCTGCGGATCTACGGGCGCCCTTTGAAATTTGCCGCCGCCTCTCTGGCAGGCGCGGCGGTGGACCTTGGCCTTTTCCATGTCCTGGACAAGGCCCTGGCAGGGAGCCTGGGGCCGGAAAAGGGGGCTGCCGCGGCAGTGGTCGCGGCCAGGATCTGCTCCGGAAGCGTCAATTTCCTTCTGAACAAGTACTGGTGCTTTTCCAGCAGGCGCTCAGCCGGGCCGGAGGCCGGCCGCTACCTGGTCCTTTTTATCGGCCAGATGGGGGCCAGCGCCGTCCTGACCGTCTGCCTGGTCCACCTGGGCATGCCGGGGCTGGGAGCCAAGGTCCTGACGGATACAGGTCTTTTCCTGGCCAGCTACCAGATCCAGAAGCGCTGGGTCTTTTCGGCCCCGGTAAAGGGGCAGCGTAAACGGTTATGAGGAACATGCTGAAGACAAGGGCAGGCAGGGACAGGCTCTTTGCCGCCCTTTACGGGACCTTTCTGGTCCTGGCCGTGGCCTTCATCCTCCTGGAGGCCTTTGTCATTCCCTCCGCTGTCATCGCCGCGGAGGAGGAGACGGTCTCCCCGGGCCTTCCGGAAGGGGAGATGAATGAGAACATCTTTACGGAGGAACCCGCCTGGACGGACCATTCCTATACGGACAGCCGGATCTGCATCCAGATCCGGCAGATGCGGATCGAGGATACGGATATCTGGATCGCGGACGTCTATCTCCGGGACCCGGCCTGCCTCCGGACCGCCCTGGCAGGCGGGAGCTTCGGCCGGAACCTGGAGGACTATCCTTCCGTCATGGCGGAGGAGAATGACGCCATCCTGGCCATCAACGGAGACTATTACGGCTTCCGGGCCACCGGCTATGTCATGCGGGGCGGGCAGCTCTACCGGGAGAGCCGGGGAGACCTGTCCTACTATGACGATCTGGTCATCTATGAGAACGGCCATCTGGAGAACGTGGATGAAAGGACCCGGTCCGCCCGGGAACTGGCAGACAGGGGAGCCAGGGAGATCTTTTCCTTCGGCCCCGGCCTGGTGGAAGAGGGAGAGGTCTGCGTGACCCCGGAGGATGAGGTGGACCGGGCCCAGGAGATGAATCCCCGGACCGCCATCGGAGAGGCGGCGGATTCCACCGACCAGATCCTCCACTACTATATGGTGGTGTCCGACGGAAGGACCGACCGGAGCCCCGGCTTTACCCTGCTGGAACTGGCAGAACTCATGAAGGACCTGGGCTGCAGGACCGCCTACAACCTGGACGGAGGAGGCTCCTCCACCATGTGGTTCCGGGGAGAGGTCCTCAACAATCCCACCACCTTCGGGAAGGAATTCGGAGAAAGGAGCATCAGTGACATCCTGTATATCGGCCTCTGAGGCAAAAAAGGCGGCCCGCCTCTATCTGGGGGCCGGGATCTTTCTGGGCCTTTTTTCCTTCGTTTACAGCCGTTTTTCCCACGGCGTTTCCTCTCCCTTCATGACCTTTCTGTGCCTGTTCCCCCTGGTCCTGGGCTTTGTCCCGGCCTGCGCCGCCCTGCTGACAGGCCGCCTGCGCCGGCCTTCGGAGCTTTCCCTGGACCTTTACCGGGCCGGGATCTGGACCCTGACGGCCGCCAGCCTGACCCGGGGGATCCTGACCATAGCGGGGACCTCCAGCGTATTCCAGCGCCTTCTGATGGGGCTGGGCCTGATGGAACTGGCCGCCGGCCTCATCCTTTATCTGGCCGGGGGACCGGGAAAGCGGGATAAGAACGGCTGAGCGGGGGCAGGGCCCTCGGGGAACGGAAGGCATAAGCAGATATAAGAAAGCAAT
>CAMOUD010000079.1 GCA_946626215.1 uncultured Lachnospiraceae bacterium | reverse complement strand
ATAAAGAAGGGAAATGGTCATGTTCAAAGATGAGTTCCGCGCGGCCGCTGAGGCCGCCTTTTCCAAGAGCCAGCTGTTAAAGAAGAACCCTCTGGGCTATTTTGTCCTGTCGGTCCTGGCAGGCTTCCAGATCGGGTTCGGTGTTCTGCTGTCCTTTACGGCGGGAGGTCTCCTGACAGGCGTGCCCGGTGCCAAGCTGGTCATGGGCGCCTTCTTCGCGGTGGCCCTGTCCCTGGTCGTCATGGCAGGCGGCGAGCTCTTTACCGGCAACAACATGGTCATGGCGGCAGGCGTTCTCAAAAAGAAGGTCAGCCTGAAGGACGCGGTCAGCCTCTGGGCCATCTGCTGGATGGGCAATGTCCTGGGCGGGATCCTGCTGGCCTTCCTCTACCACGCCACCGGCCTCTGGGAAGGCCCGGTGGGAGAGTTCATGGCAGCGGCTGCCCTCGGCAAGATGACCGCCGCGCCCCTTGCCCTTGTCACCCGGGGCATCCTCTGCAACATGCTGGTCTGCCTGGCCGTCTGGTGCGGCTTCCGGTGCAGATCCGAGACCGCTAAGCTCATCATGATCTTCTGGTGCATTCTGGCCTTTTTCGCCTCGGGCTTTGAGCACAGCGTGGCCAATATGACCCTGCTGTCCTTCTGCCTTATGGAGCCCTTCGGCCAGGCCCTGACCATCGGGGGCTGGTTCTACAACCTTCTTCTGGTCACCCTGGGCAACATGATCGGAGGGATCTGCCTGGTGGCCCTGCCCTATTTCGCGGCGGCAGAGGAAAAGTAAAAGGCTGTTCATCTCCCGGTCTTCGCCGCGGGGATGCGCCGGGATTCGGACCGGTTTGTACAAAAAGCAGTGCAGGACCTCCCTGCCCTGCTTTTTTCTTGCAATCCTGAAAGGCAGATGCCATAATAACCTTGCGCTATATCCGGCAGGAGCCGGAACAGCAGCAGGAGGACGACCGAATATGATCGGTTCTATCCGGGTCGGCCAAGGGGCCGATGTCACAAATTCCACCCGTGTTTTCCAGACCACGTGCCTGACTTTGTACAGAAACGCAGGTCTGCTTTGTATACCCATACAAGGCAGGTCCATGCGTTTTTTTGATGTGTGAAGGCAGGAAAGGCCGGAAGAGACGGCATGGAGCCACACTCATCGGGAAGGAGGCAGAGGATCTGACCCTCCTGAACGACGCCGCGGAAAGGACGCGGCAGAAAGGAAACTATGAAAAAGCGAATCATTGCAGCACTCATGACAGCCGTCATGGCACTCTCTCTGGCAGCCTGCGGAGGCTCCTCCTCCCAGTCCCAGGAGACCGCATCCGGCGCCGCAGAGGGCGGGACCTTTATTTACGGCCTTGCGGGCGAAGTCAGCGACTTCGACCCTTTTTCCGCCGCCGGCACAGCCAACGGCAGAAGCATAACCTTCAACATCTATGAAGGCCTTGTCAAGGTGGGACCGGACGGCGGCACAGTACCGGCCGTGGCCAGCGACGTCCAGATGTCCGAGGACGCCACCACCTATACCTTCACCCTTCGGGAGGGCGTGACCTTCCACAACGGCGCGGCCGTCACCACGGACGACGTCCTCTATTCTGTCAAGAAGGCCACCGACAGCGGCCTGCCCGGCTATGACAAGATCGCTTCCTGCGAAGCCACTGACGATTCCACCATCGTGATCACCCTGACTGAGCCCGATACCGGCTTCCTGGTCTATCTGACCCAGGCCATCATCCCCAACGGATCCGATGACAATGGTGAGCTGACCCTGAACCCCATCGGCACCGGCCCCTACAAGTTCGAATCCTATGAGGTCCAGGAATCCGTGACCCTGGTCAAGAATGAAGACTACTGGGGCGAGGGCGGCCATCTGGATGAGGTCATTGTCCGCTTCCTGGCAGACCAGACCGCCCAGCTGACCAACTTCCAGGGCGCTTCCATCGACGGCTTCGGCGCCTACGGCGGCATGGCTGAGCAGCTGGAAGAGGGTACCTACAACCTCTATGACACCAACTCCAACATGGTCCAGGTCCTGGCCCTCAACAACAAGGTCGCTCCCTTTGACGATGTCCGCGTCAGACAGGCCCTTGCCTATGCCATCGACGCCGACGACATCATCGAGACCGTCAACTACGGCCATGCCGTCAAGGCAGGCACTCCTGTTCCGCCCTCCATTTCCAAGTATTACAACGCGGATGTGGCCACAGCCTACGACAAGAACATTGACAAGGCCAAGGAGCTTCTGGAGGAGGCCGGCTACAAGGACGGCTTCACCTTCACCGTCAAGATCGCGGACATCTTCCCGGTCCATGTGGACTGCGCCCAGCTCATGGTCAATGAGCTGGCTGAGATCGGTGTGACCATGAACATCGAACAGGTCGACTGGAACACCTGGCTGACCAATGTCTACGGCGGCAGAGAGTACGAGGCCACCGTGGTATCCGTTGACGGCTCCACCGTCTCCCCCACAGCCTTCCTGTCCCGCTACGTGTCCGACGCCGACAACAACTTCGTCAACTTCAATTCTCCCGCCTATGATGAGACCTATAAGGCCGCCGTTTCAGAGACGGATGATGAAAAGCAGGTCGAGCTCTTCAAGGAGGCCCAGCAGATCCTGAGCGATGAGTGCGCTTCTGTTTATATCGAGGACATCGGCTCTCTGACCATCTACAGCAAGGATTTCGAAGGCTATGTGGGCTATCCCCTGACAGCCATGGACTTCAGCGCCATCCACAAGGTCAACTGATGAAAGAAGCAGGTTTTATCCTGTGATCAGCTGGACCGGGCCCGCCCCGGCACGGGCGCGGACCCGGTCCCTTTGCTATCCGCCTCTCTGATTTTTCCATGCTTTCCCCTGCGCATTTCCCCTGTACGGGACCCTGTACGAGTCCCGTTTCCCACGGAGGTTTCCATGAAATACTTTCTCAAAAAGACAGGCATCCTGGTCCTGACCATCTTTCTGATCTCCCTCCTGACCTTCTTTGCCTTCCACATCATTCCGAGCGACCCGGCCCGGCTGATCCTGGGAACCAATGCGTCAGAGGCCCAGGTGGAGGCCCTCCGGGTCCAGCTGGGCATTGACAGGCCCCTGTCCGACCAGTACATCTCCTGGATCACAGGCTTCGTGCGGGGAGACTTCGGGACCTCCACCAAGTACCGGATGCCGGTGGCGGAACTTCTGGCCAGCCGTCTCCCGGTCACCCTGTCCCTGGGCCTCATGGCCCTGGTCCTGGTCCTCCTGGCCGGGATCCCTCTGGGCATCCTGGCGGCCAGAAGGCGGGACACCATCTGGGAGCAGGTCATCAACTTCCTGACCATGCTGGGGATCTCCGTTCCCAACTTCTTTCTCAGCATCCTCTTCATGTGGGTCTTCGGCCTGATCCTTCACTGGTTCCGGCCCGGGACCTTTGTATCCTATACCAGGAGCCTGTCCGGCTTTATAGGTTCTCTCTTCTTCCCGGCCCTGTCCATCGCCATCCCCCAGACGGCGGTCCTGGTCAAATACATGCGGACGGCCATGCTGGAGGAGCTGGGCCAGGACTACGTCCGGACTGCCAGAGGCAAGGGGGCTTCGGAGACCATCGTCCTCCATATCCATGTCCTTAGGAACGCCATCGTGGCTGTGGTCCCCCTGATCGGCATGATCATCGCCTCGGTCCTGTCGGGATCCATCATCATTGAACAGGTCTTTTCCATCCCCGGCATCGGCAAGCTCCTGATCTCGGCCGTCACCAGCCGTGACTTCCCCCTGACCCAGACCCTGGTGGTCTACGTGGCCATCATCATTGTCCTTGTCAACTTCCTGGCAGATATCGCCATCCAGGTCATCGATCCCCGGATCCGCCTGGGCGGCTCCTGAAAAGGAGGCAGACTGTGAAGAACGGAAAATTCGAATTCCGGGTGGGCTTTGTCCTGACCGGGATCATCCTGGCGCTGGCCATCCTCAGCGTCTTCTATACCCCTTATGACATCAACCTCATGGACAAGGCCTCCCGGCAGATCAGCCCCTGTCTGTCCCATCTTTTCGGGACGGACAATTACGGCAGGGATGTCTTCAGCCGGGCCATCGTCGGCACCCGCTTTACCATGCTGGTGGCCCTGTCCACGGTGGGATCCTGTACGGTCATCGCCTCGGTCCTGGGCCTCCTGTCGGGATATGCGGGCGGCGTCGTGGATGAGATCATCATGCGCCTGATCGACGCCATCAATTCCTTTCCGGACATCCTGATCGCCCTGATCATCGTGACCATCCTGGACTACGGCAAATATACGATCATCCTGGCTCTCTGCGTGACCTTTGTCCCTTCCTTCACCAGGATCATCCGGACGGCCACCATCCAGTATAAGAACGAGGTCTTTGTCCGGAGCCTCCGGGTCATGGGCGTTTCGGACCTGAGGATCCTCCTGGTCCATATCTTCCCTAATACCTGGCCCAGGCTCCTGTCCACCATCGTGATCGGCCTGTCCAACGCCATCCTGGCCGAGGCCGCCATGTCCTATCTGGGCCTTGGCATCCAGCCGCCCACGCCCAGCTGGGGCCGGATGCTCCAGGAAGCCCAGCCCATTGTTTACAACGCGCCCTGGGTGGCCCTCTGCCCCGGCCTGATGATCGTCGTTACGATCGTGGGCCTCAACTGCATCGGGGAGGGCCTGCGCAAGAGGTATCTGACATGAGAGAGAGCCTTCAGACCGGAAACAAGCATACAAAGACAGGACCCTCCCGATACGTGCCTGCCGATTCCCCCTACTGGGAGGCGGATGACAACGTGGTCCTTTCCGCAGAGCACCTGACCCTGCATGTCCGGAACCGGGACGGTTCCGCGTCTCCTGCCGTGGAGGACGTCAGCTTCAACGTCCGCAGGGGCGAGATCCTGGGCATCGTGGGAGAATCTGGCTGCGGCAAGTCCCTGACAGTCATGGCCATCATGGGCCTCTTAAAGCCGGACGTAAAGCCGACAGGCGGAAAGATCATCTTTGACGGCCGGGACCTTCTGGCCCTTACGGGAAAGGAGAGAGAGGCCATCAACGGCCGGGACCTTTCCATCATCTACCAGGAGCCCATGACCTCTCTGAATCCCCTGATGAAGATCGGAAAGCAGTTGGGGGAGGCCGTCAGCCTCCACGAGAAGGTCTCCAAAGAGGAGATCCGGAAAAGGACCCTGGACCTTCTGACGGAGGTGGGCATCCAGGACGCGGAGGCCTGCATGAAGGCCTATCCCCACCAGCTCTCGGGCGGCATGCGCCAGAGGGTCATGATCGCCATGGCCACCATCTGCAAGCCCCAGATCCTGCTGGCCGACGAGCCTACCACGGCTCTGGATGTGACCACCCAGGCCCATGTCCTGGACCTTCTGAAGCGGATCAACCGGGAGTATGGGACCACCATCCTCTTCATTTCCCATGATCTGGGCGTGATCAACAGGATCTGTGACCGGGTCATCGTCATGTACGCCGGCCGGATCTGCGAGGCCGGGACCACCAGGGCCATCCTTCAGGATCCCCGTCATGAATATACCCGGGGCCTGATCCGGTCTATCCCCACCAGGGACCGGAAGGGAGAGGACCTGCCCTGTATCCCCGGCAGGGTCCCGCCTGTGGAGGAGAAAAAGGATCCCTGTCCCTTCGCGCCCCGCTGCGGGAGGGCCATGGACATCTGCAGGACTTCCGCTCCTTCCGTCCGGGGATGCGGCGGCGGCCACATCGTCTACTGCCACCTCTACCCTGTCAAGGGAAAGGGTGAGAAGAAAGGAGGCATCGCATGAACGGAAAGGAAAGCGGCGATATCCTCCGGGTCGAGCATGTCAGCAACTATTACAGCCAGGGAGGCCTGGGGATCCTCCGGAAGCAGGAAAAGAACCAGGTCCTTCAGGACGTATCCCTGACCATCGGCCGGGACGAATTCTTCGGCCTGGTGGGAGAGTCGGGCTGCGGCAAGTCTACCCTGGGAAACGCCATCCTGGGCCTGATCCCCTATGAGGGGACCATCACAGTGGCAGGCCTGGACAGGGCAAAGGTCTCCCGCAAGGAATTTACCCGTCATATCCAGGCGGTCTTTCAGGACCCCTTAAGCGCCCTGAATCCCCGGAAGACCATCGGCTTTACCATGAAGGAGCCTCTCAGGGCCCATGATATCGGAACGGAGGAGGAAAGGGACCAGATGGTGGCCCGTATGCTGGAGAGGGTAGGCCTGGACGCTTCCTACGCGGCCCGGTATCCCCGGGAGCTTTCGGGAGGCCAGCGACAGAGGGTCTGCATCGGGGCGGCCCTGATCCTGCAGCCCGAGCTGATCATAGCGGATGAAGCCACCAGCGCCCTGGACGTTTCCGTCGGGGCCCAGATCCTCAACCTCTTCAGGACCATCGATGTGGAGCGGGATTTTTCCATGCTTTTTATTTCCCACAACCTGAACGTGGTCTACTATCTCTGTGACCGGATCGCGGTCATGTACAAGGGCAGCATCGTGGAGATGGGAACGGCGGACGCGGTCTACAACGACCCCCTCCATCCCTATACCCGCCTGCTCCTGACGGCTATCCCGGACTTTGAATCCGAAAACTATAAGGACCGGCAGCTTTTAGAGCGGTTCCGTCCGCCCTCACCGGGGTCCTGCGCCTTTTATCACAGGTGCCCCCACGCCACTGACAAATGCAAGAAGGTACCGGACCTGCGCAACAAGGCCATGAAGGGCGAGGAAGAGCATCTGGTACGGTGCTTCTACCTGTAGGAAGGAGGACACTATGATCCTGGCAATCGACACCGGCAACTCCCATATCGTTCTGGGCTTGATCCATCAGGACGGGTCCATCGGCCCCACCATGCGGATGGAGACCAACCATACCAAGACCGAGTATGAATACGCGGCGGACATGAAGCTGATCCTGGAAATGGGCGGCGTGGATATCAGGGCTCTGGAAGGAGCCATCATCTCCTCGGTCGTTCCTCCGGTGACCACCATTCTGAAAAGCGCCGTGAAGATCCTCTGCGGCATAGACGCTCTGGTCGTGGGAGCCGGCATCCGGACCGGCCTGGACATCGGCCTGGACGATCCCGGCACCATCGGGGCCGACCTGGTGGCCACAGCTGTGGCTGCCAAGAATTACTATCCCCTGCCTGCCATCATCATAGACATGGGGACAGCCACCACGATCACCGTGGTCAATGAAAAGGGCCGTTATATCGGCGGCTGCATCATGCCCGGCGTTTCCATCTCTCTGGACGCCCTGACCCATGGGTCCTCCATGCTGCCCAGCATCGACCTGGTCCTGCCCCAGAAGGTCATTGCCTCCAATACCGCCGACGCCATCAAGACAGGCATCATCTTCGGGGCCTGCGGCCAGCTGGACGGAGTCATTGACCGCTTCCTGCCGGTACTGGGAGAGGGGACCAGCCTGGTGGCCACAGGCGGCCTGGCCGGCCTGATCTGCCCCAACTGCCGGCATGAGATCATCTATGATCCGGACCTTCTCCTCAAGGGCCTCCAAGTGATCTATGAACGCAACCGTCCCCGCAGAAGGGGAAGGAACTGACCGGTGCGGGTATACGCCGCGCCCATGGAGGGCGTGACCGGATATATCTGGCGGAACGCCCACAGGGCGGTCTTTCCGGGCACGGACCGGTATTTCACCCCCTTTGTGGTGGCGACCTATACGAGGAGCTTCAAGCACAAGGAGAAGGAGGACGTTTCCCCGGCCCATAACCAGGGGGCGGACCTGGTCCCCCAGATCCTGGCCAATAAGGCCGATGAATTCCTCTGGGCCGCCTCCTATATGGCAGACCTGGGCTACAGGGAAGTCAACCTGAACCTGGGCTGCCCGGTCCCCATGGTGGCCAGAAAAGGCAAGGGATCGGGGTTTTTAAAGGATCCTGACGCCCTGGACGCTTTTCTGGAGGAGGTCTTTGAGGGCCTGGAGGCCTCCGACAGCCTCCGGGGCCTTGGCCTGTCCCTGAAGACCAGGACCGGGGTGGAGGACTCTTCCGAGGCAGAGGACCTTTATCGTGTGTACAGGCGCTATCCCCTGTCCGAGCTGATCATCCATCCCCGGACCGCCCGCATGCTTTATAAGGGGCTTCCGGACCTGTCCTCCTATGCCTCCTTTTTTGAGGGGGACAAGCCCTTCCCTGTCTGCTATAACGGGGACATCTGGGGAAGGGAGGACGCGGACTTTGTGGGACGGGCCTTTCCGGGAACAGACGCTCTTATGACCGGCCGGGGGATGCTGAGGAACCCGGGCCTGACCAGGGAGCTGAAGGGAGGGCAGCCCATGACCCTCCCGGAGCTCAGGTGTTTCCACGACCTGGTCTTCCAGGGCTACCGGGAGGTCCTGCCGGGCCCCATGGTATGCGTCAGCCGGATGAAGGAGCTCTGGACCCATATGGGGAGCCTTTTTCCGGGAAGCGGGAAAAAGGTCAAAGCCATCTATAAGGCAAAGTCCCTGCCCGAATATGAGGCCGCTGTCCGGATCCTTTTCGGGACCGGTACTCTGGAGCCCTCCTCCCGCCTCAGGCTGTCCGGGGCTCCGGGAGCGACCGGAAATCCATACTGACAGAGCGTGAGCGGATCAGACCGCCCTTCCTGTGCGGAGGGGCGGTTATTTTTGTGCCGCGCCACTGCCGATGCAGACAGAGAAAAAGGAAAAAAGGAACGGATTTATAAATATTTGGAAAGAAAAAAGTCGAAAATTTGTAAGATTGACCATGATTTGATACATTAATAATAAGAAAACTATAGTATAATAACAGTAAATACATAAGTCTGCTTTTGTAAAGCAGTCCGGTTCCGGGACCGGGAGCAGGCGGAAGAGAATAAGACAGATTGCCTGATTTATCTGTGATGTTTCAGGAGGCAGAAGTGAGAGTACTAATCGTAGACAACAGCAGAGAATGGATGGAACAGGCGGAGGCTTCTGTCAGAGAGATTTTTCCCGAAGCGGAGATCAGGACCTGCCCGGCAGGCCAGGAAGCCGCTCTCCTGGCGGCCGCGGGAAAGCCGGACATTGCCTTGCTGGATACGGACCTTCCGGATATGGACGGGATGACCCTGGCCAGGATCCTTCAGGGCATGCAGGACAGGCTCAACATAATCTTTGTCAGCAAAGGGCCCGAGAGGGCCGCTGAGGCTTTCCAGATCCATGCCAGCGGCTATATGACCGGTCCGGTGACCCGGGAAAGGATCCTGGATGAGATGCGGAATCTCAGATATGACTTCACGCCCCAGGACCGGGAGGACCGGGAGAGGATGACAGGCCTCTATCTCAGGGCCTTCGGCAATTTTGAAGCCTTTTATGACGGCGTCCCGATTCCTTTCCGTTACAGCAAGACCCTGGAGCTCCTGGCCTATCTGGTGGACAGGAACGGGGCTGTCTGCAGCAACAATGAGGTCGCCTCCGTCCTCTGGGAGGACGATCCGCCCCAGGCCCATGTATCCTATTTCCGGAACCTGCGCAAGGACCTTCTGGAGACCCTGGAGAGCCTTGGCTGCGCGGATGTCATCGTCCGCAAATGGGGCGGGATCGGGATCAGGCCCGGCATGATCCAGTGCGACTACTATGATTTCCTCCGCGCCGCTGGAGAAGGAGGGGATGAAGGGGTCCGCCGGGCGGATATGTACAGGGGCGAATACATGCTCCAGTACAGCTGGGCTGAAGAGACCAACAGCCTGCTCGCCATGATGGCAGACAGCTCAAAATGAGGCCGGGCCGTGTAAGGGCCGTAAAAGGAATCCTTCCTGACATTTGTCTTTTTCTTTTCTTTTTGTTAACATTGTGCGATGAGAGAAAAGAAAGGACTCTGCAGGGAGGATTCTATGTTTTTGTTCTTTGATATTGACGGGACTCTGAGCATTCCCGGAAACAGGGTATCAGACCGGGTCCGGGAAGCCATCCGCAAGGTCCGGGAAAGGGGCCATAAGGCCTTTTTGTCCACGGGCCGGCTGGAATCCATGGTGGATCCGGATGTGGCCTCCATCGGCTGGGACGGAGGGATCTTCAGCGCCGGCGCGCGGGTGAAAATCGGCGGGAAGACGCTCTTTGACCAGACCCTGCCTGAAGAGGTGACACAGAAGGTCATGGCAGAAGTCTCCCGGCAGGCGGTCTTTTACTGCCTGGAGTGTCCGGACGGCCCTTATATCTCGGAACTGGAAGAGACGGCCTTCAGGAGCCTGGACCTGGAACAGATGAGCTCTGAATTCCGGAGGACCTTCCAGGAGACCTTCCTGACAGGAGGCATGAACAGGATCGCGGACTATAAGAGGACAGGCGCTTACAAGGCCATCTTTTTCTGCCGGTCCATGGAGGCAATAGACAGGATCCGGCAGGACCTGGAGGGCCTGATCGGAGTCGTGACCTTTGAGAACCTGGTCCCGGACGCTCCCTTCATCAGCGGGGAGACCAGTTCTGACAGGGTCAATAAGGGCAGGGCCCTGCGGATGGTCCTGGACTATTACGGGGCAGCGGCCGCGGAAAGCGCCGCCTTCGGAGATTCCATGAACGACCTGTCCATCCTGCAGGCGGCCGGTACCGGGATCGTCATGGCCAACGCGCCGGAATCCCTGAAGGCCCTGGGGGACAGGGTCTGTGAAAGCGTAGACGAGGACGGCGTGGCCCTGGAACTGGCCCGGATGGGGCTGATACAGGGCTGAAGAGATAAAGAACAGAGAAGCGCGGGAACCATAAGCGCGAAAAAGGAGGGCGTATCCCGTCGGGGATACGCCCTCCCTCTTTCATTTCAGATCAACTGGATCAGATCGGATCCTTTCCGGTCCTTATCTGCCGAACTGGCAGTCGTTGTTGCCGGAATCGGAGGTCCACATCTCAAGCATGTTGATGGGGTCGTTGAAGTCTGCAAGCCAGCCTTCACGAGCGAAGTCGAAGTTGCCCTGTTTTCT
>CAMOUD010000078.1 GCA_946626215.1 uncultured Lachnospiraceae bacterium | reverse complement strand
CAGCTGGGCCTTGGTCATGCCGTACTTGGAATCGCCGGGGTTGTCCATGATGCCGTTGCTCATGACAAAGACGCCGCCCGGATTGTAGCGGCAGCTCATGGTCTCAGGCAGGTGCCCGTCCAGGATCTCCTCCAGGAAGGGGATATGGGTGATGTCGTCCAGGTTGATGATGGCGCCCAGCCTGGCGGCGTAGGCGTATTCGATGGCAGGCGTTTCGTTGGAGGAGAACATGATGTGGGGTCCGTCGGCGCCTGCGGCATGGGCCAGCATGAGCTCGGTCATGGAGGAGCAGTCAAAGCCGAAATCATAATCGGAAAAGATCTGCATCAGGTAGGGGTTGGGGGTCGCCTTGACGGCAAAGTACTCCCGGAAGCCGGGGTTCCAGGCAAAGGCTTCCTTGACGGCCCGGGCGTTCTCCCGGATTCCCTTCTCGTCATAGAGATAGAAGGGCGTGGGATAGTCTCTGCGGATGGCTTCAGCCTGTTCCTTTGTGACAAAGGGGACTTTTTTCATGTTTCCTCTCCTTTCAGGTGTGAAGATTCTCGATCTGCCAGTCGATGGGGGCCTCCCCGTTGGCTGTCAGGAATTCATTGCAGCGGGAAAAGTGCCTGCATCCGAAGAACCCCCGATAGGCGGACAGGGGGCTGGGATGGGGCGCCCGCAGGACCAGATGGGCGGGATTGTCCAGCATGGGGGCCTTGCTCTGGGCAGGCGATCCCCAGAGCATGTAGACGATGGGCCTGTTCTCCTGGTTGACCGCCTCCAGGATGGCGTCCGTGAACTGCTCCCAGCCGCGCATCCGGTGGGAATTGGCCTGGTGGGCCCGGACCGTCAGGACGGTATTGAGAAGGAGGACCCCCTCCTCCGCCCACTTGGTCAGGCACCCGTTGTCCGGGATATAGCAGCCCAGGTCGTCATGGAGCTCCTTATAGATGTTCTCCAGGGAGGGCGGGATCCGGGTCCCCGGCTGGACGGAAAAGCAGAGGCCGTGGGCCTGGTGGTCCCCATGGTAGGGGTCCTGGCCCAGGATGACCGCCCTGACCTTGTGAAGGGGGGTCAGGTGAAGGGCATTGAAGATGTCCTGGGCCGGCGGATAGACCGTATGGGTCCTGTATTCCTCTCCCACGAATTTGTAAAGCTCCCTGTAGTAGGGCTTGGAGAATTCCGGCTTCAGGGCCGTCAGCCAGTCGCCCGCGATCGCTGCCATGTTCTTAACGCCTCCCGATCTGTTTGATGCCTTTCTTTACGCTTCTTCCGCGCAGGCCGCCAGGGCCGCCCTGAGGTAGCGCCAGGTCCCTGCCGTAGAGGCAATGCTGAGCTTTTCCTCCGGCGTATGGATGCCGACCATGTCGGGCCCGATGGATACGCAGTCCAGACCGGGCAGCTTGGCCGCCAGCAGTCCGCACTCCAGACCGCCGTGGGTCACGGAGACCTCTGCCTCATGGCCCTCTGTTTCCCGGTAGACCTTCAGGAGCAGGTCCCGGAAAGGGGATTCCTGGACGAACTGCCAGGCCGGATAGGATCCCCTGGTCTCCCGGCTCCCGCCGAATTCCTCCGCCAGGGCGGCCAGTCTGTCCATGACCATCTCCTTCTGGCTGTTCACCGCGCTCCGGACCAGGAAGCTGGCCATGATGCCGTCCGCGGCCGTCTTCAGGATTCCCAGGTTCAGAGAGGTCTGGGGCATCCTGGCAAAGCCGGGCATGTATTCCAGGCATCCGTCGGGGGCAAGGACCAGGAACCGGATGATCCTGGCTGTATCATTGAGGCGGAAGGCGCTGTAAAGGGCGTCCGCGTCCTCGTCCATCCACTTGGCCTTGAGCTTCATGCCGGGATCGGTCAGGGCGTATTCCTCCTGGACCTGGTGCTTGAAGCGCTTGAAGGCCTTCTTGATCTGCTTTCTGCCGGTGCCCAGGTCAAAGAGCAGGCGGGCCCTGCAGGCTCTGGGAATGGCGTTGTCCTTGGTGCCGCCCTCGATCTCCATGAGACGGAAGGGGACCGCTTCATAGAGCCTGTAGAGCAGGCGGCCCATGATCTTGTCGGCGTTGGCCCTGCCGCAGCCGGTCATCTCGCCCGAGTGGCCGCCCAGGAGCCCGTCCACGGAAACAAGGAGGCAGACGCCGCCCTTTTCCACTCTTCTGGCGGGAATGGTCAGGATCTGCTCGGCCCCGCCGGCGCAGCCGGCCGTAAAGACGCCCTCCGCCTCGGAATCCAGGTTCAGCATCCGTCTGCCCTGAAGGGGCGTGACGTCCAGGGCCTCGGCGCCCAGCATGCCTACCTCTTCATCGACGGTAAAGACGCACTCCAGGGCGGGATGGACGATGTCCCCGCTGTCCAGAAGGGCCAGCATCATGGCAACGGCGATGCCGTTGTCGCCGCCCAGGGTCGTACCGTCCGCGGTCAGCCATTCGCCGTCCGTCAGGAGGCTAATGGGCTCGGTCTCCATGTCGATCTTCCTGTCCGCGTTCTTCTCCAGGACCATATCCATGTGGCCCTGCAGGATCACGGAAGGAGCGCCTTCACAGCCGGGCGAGGCGGGGGCCTTGATGATCACGTTCCCTGCCGCGTCCTGGATGGTCTCCAGGCCTCTTTCCTCTCCAAAGGCCTTCAGCCAGTCGCTGATGGCCCTGGTATGGAAGGATCCTCTGGGAATGGCGGAGATCTTTATGAACCAGTCAAAGACTTCGGCGGGCTCAAGGCCGGTCAGGTCGGCGGTAAAGCCGTCCCCGGCAGGCTCGAAGGAGGGCATGCCGTCCTCTTCTGCCGCGGGCTCTTCTGTTCCTTCCGCGGGCTCCGCTGTTTCTTCCGCAGGCTCCGCGGCCGCCTCTTCCTCTTCCGCTGCTGTTCCCGCTGCCGGCTCTTCCGCGGGCTCTTCCGTTTCTTCTGCCTCTTCCGCGGGCTCTTCCGTTTCTTCTGCCTCTTCCGCAGTCTCTTCCGCTTCCTCCGCCGCTTCGGGCTCTTCGGCGGCTTCTCCGAGGATCTCCGCCTCCGCCCTGGGCAGCTCAACGGCTTCCGTCTCTGCCACGGGCTCCTTTACGGTCTCTTCCGCCGCTTCTTCTGTTTTTCTGCCGAACAGGATATCAAAAATAGACATGGCGCATGCTTCCTTTCTGAATGACTGATTATGACTGGTTGTCTGCTGTCTTACAGCTGCCGATGGTCTCTTACAGCCTGACCGGTATGCCCCGGTCCCTTAAATACTCTTTGACCTCCCGGATGGTCAGCTCCTTATAGTGGAAGAGGGAGGCTGCCAGGGCCGCGTCCGCCCCGCCCTCTGTCAGGGCCTCCAGGAAATGCTCTTTGCTGCCGGCCCCGCCTGAAGCGATGACCGGGACAGGGACCGCGTCCGAGATGGCCCTTGTCAGTTCAATGTCGTAGCCGGCCTTGGTCCCGTCTCCGTCCATGGAGGTCAGGAGGATCTCTCCGGCTCCCAGGTCCGCGGCCCTGGCGGCCCATTCCACGGCGTCTATGCCGGTATCGATCCGGCCTCCGCTTCGGTAGACCGTCCAGCCGCTGCCTTCCTTCCGCCTTCTGGCGTCGATGGCGACGACCACGCACTGGGACCCGAACTTTTCCGCTCCCTCGGCGATCAGCTCCGGCCTGAGGATGGCGGCGGAGTTGATGGAGATCTTGTCGGCCCCCTCCCGGAGGATGGCCTTCATGTCGTCGGTGGTCCGGATGCCTCCGCCCACGGTGAAGGGGATAAAGACCCTCTCCGCCACCCGGCGGACCATATCGGCCACGGTCTCCCTGGCGTCGCTGGTGGCGGTGATATCCAGGAAGACCAGCTCATCGGCCCCTTCCCTGGAATAGGCTTCGCCCGCCTCCACCGGATCGCCGGCGTCCCTGAGCTGTACAAAGTTGATGCCCTTGACCACCCGGCCGTCCTTGACGTCCAGGCAGGGGATGATTCTTTTGGTATGCATTCCGCGCCTCCTTCCTTCAGGTCCTGAGGAAATTCCGGAGGATCTCCATGCCCACAGCCTCGCTCTTTTCCGGATGGAACTGGCAGGCAAAGACGTTGTCCTTTTCCACGGAAGCGTCGATATCGACGCCGTACCAGGTCCTGGCCTTTACCTGGTCCCGGTCCTCGGCCGCCACGTAATAGGAATGGACGAAGTAGACATAGGATCCTTCGGGGACCGTACCGAACAGCCTTCCCCGGCTGGGATAGGTCAGGTCGTTCCAGCCGATGTGGGGGACCTTGCGGCCCTCTCCGTCCGGGATCCTGAGGACCTTGCCGGGCAGGATGGACAGGCCCTCCGCTCCGGGGCTTTCCTCGCTGGAGGAAAAAAGGAGCTGCTGGCCCAGGCAGATGCCCAGGAAGGGGGTCCCGCGGTCGGCCACGTGGTGGATCACCTCCTCCAGGTCAAATTCCCGGATCCTCTTCATGGCGTCCCCGAAGGCTCCGACGCCGGGCAGGATCACATGGTCCGCCGAAGCGATGATGTCCCGGTCCCTGGTCAGGACAGCCTCCCTCCCCAGGTATTTCATGGCGTTCTGCACGCTCCGGATATTGCCTGCTTCATAATCAATGATCGCGATCATAGGCTTTTCTCCTTACTCCCCTTCCGGCCGGGGATCGGCGGCCAGCTCGAACCAGAACCGGACCCCGTTGTCATAGTTGATGACCCCGTAGTCCTGCCGGAGGAGGTTCATGACGGCCTTCACGATGGAAAGGCCCACGCCCGAGCCCCCGTAGGCCCTGGTCCTGGCCTTGTCCACCTTGTAGAACTTCTCCCACAGGTGGGGCAGGTCCTCTTCCGGTATGGGGCTGCCGGTATTGAAAACGCTTATGCGTACACAATTGTCTTTCGGTTCTATCCTGATGTCAATGACTTTTTCACCGGAAACATGGTGGACCGCGTTGCTGAAATAGTTGGACAGGACCTCCTCCACCAGGAATTCATCGGCCCAGACCATGACGGGGCCCGGATTCTCGAAGTTCACGGCGGCCCCGGCGTTCTCCGCCAGGATGGCGGAGGTATTGAGATAGTTGTGGACCAGGGCGGAGATATCAAAGCGCTCCATATTGACCTCCGGATGGCCGCTCTCCAGCTCGTTCAGGGTCAGGAGCTTGCCCACCAGGAGGTTCATCTTGCGGGCCTCGTCCACGATAACGTCGCAGTAGAAGGCCGTGCTTTCGGGGTCGTCGCTGATCCCCTCCTGAAGGCCCTCCGCGTAGCCCTGGATCAGGGCCAGAGGGGTCTTGAGTTCATGGGTCACGTTGCGGAGGAACTCCCGGCGCATGGCCTCGTCCTCTTCCTTCTTGCGGATGTCCCTGACCAGCTCCTTGTTGGCCTTTTTGAGCTCGGAGATGGTCCTTTCCAGGATATCCGAGAGTTCATTGATGTTCTGTCCCAGGATCCCGATTTCGGTAGGATTGCGGTCCTCATAGCGGCGGCTGAAGTCCAGGGACTTCATGGCCGTGCTGATCTGGGTCAGGCGCCGGATGGGGCTGGTGACGGTCCCGGCCAGGATGGCCGACAGAAGGGCCCCGAAGAGGGTGGCGGCCAGGCCCACCCGGAGAAAGAAGAAGCCGGCCAGGGCCGAGGAGGACTCGATGCTCTCCAGGGCGGACCGGAGGAGGAAGTAGGACCCGTCCTCCAGGATCCCCCACATCTCCAGGTACTGGGTATCGGTCCGCTTGTCCAGGATCACCTGCAGGGTATAGTCGTCGCCGGCTTCCAGGTCCTCCACGATATAGAAGGCCTGGTAGCGGGTCTTCCGGTAGTCCTCCGGGGAGGAGGCGCCCGCGGTGGAGCCGGAGCCAGCCTCCTCAGCGGGAAGATAGGGGGTATTGCCCACCAGGTGGTCCCACATCCTCCGTTCCATGGTCTCCGGATCCGAAGCGTAGGATTTCAGGGTATCGGCGTCCACGTTCATGACGATGACGCCGATGTTCTCCCTGCCCGTGATCTTCAGAAGCTCCGAATCCACGGCGTCCGAGCTGATGGCATTCTCCGTCACGGCCCGGTCCAGGGTCTCGTAGCAGGACCGGAAGGCCCGGATCCGGTCGTTCCGGTAGAAGCTCTCCAGGAAAAGCCCGTTCAGAAGGACGCAGAGCAGGACCACGCTGATCATGAGGAGGAAAAAGGTGATGGTGAACTGGGCCCGGAGGGGGAACAGGGGCCTTCCGGCCCGATCCTTGTTCTTCATGGCTCTCCCCCGGATCAGTCGTCGAATTTGTAGCCGACGCCCCAGATGGTCCGGATCTTCTCACCCTTGTCCCCCAGCTTGCTCCTGAGCTTCTTGACGTGGGTGTCGATGGTCCGGGCGTCCCCGTAATAGTCATAGTTCCAGACACTGTTGAGGATGACCTCCCTGGAAAGGGCCCGCCCCTTGTTCTCCATGAAAAAGGTGAGCAGCTCGAATTCCTTGGCGGAAAGGTCCACGCTTCGGCCGTCCACCGTGACGGTATGGGCCTGCCGGTCCAGGACGATCCCTGACAGCTCCAGCTTTTCCTCTCTGGGCCCTTCGGTCCTTCTCAGGACCGCCTCCACCCTGGCCACCAGGAGCTTGGGGGAGAAGGGCTTGGTCATATATTCATCGATCCCCAGGTCAAAGCCCCTGAGCTCGTCACGCTCGTCGGACCTGGCCGTCAGCATGATGATGGGAACGTTGGAAACGGCCCGGATCTCCCGGGTCACCTCATAGCCGTCCAGGCCCGGCATCATCACATCCAGGATCACAAGGCTGATCTCCCTGTGCTCATAGAAGACGCTCAGGGCCGCCTCTCCGTCTCCGGCCTCCAGGACGATAAAGCCGTCCCTGACCAGGAAATCATGGAGGAGCTTGCGCATCCTCTCCTCATCATCCACCACCAGTATCGTCTTGGACATCGCGTTACCTCCGTGACTTTAAATCTGCGAAGGCGGGACAGATCCCTCTGTCCCGCCCAGGCAAGTCCTCACTGATACAATGTAAATACGGCCACGCTCCGCTCCTTGAGCATGAAGAGGGGCCTGTTCAGAAAGACAGGGTTGTCATAATAGTAATGGTGGTCCGCCGCGTCCGTATCCATGCAGATGCCCCAGGAAAGGCCTGCCCGGAGGGCCGGAAGGCGGATCTCACAGGGCTCCCAGTGGGCGTTGATGGCCACATAGACCACGTCGTCCCTCTTGTTCTCCTCGTCCCATCCCGCGAAAAGGATGCAGAGGACCCGGTTGTCCCTGGTGATCACATGATCGTCCGGATTGTGCCCGCAGGTCATGACGGCAGGCAGGCCGCAGCGGGCGGCAGGGAGCTGGCGCCGTATGCAGGGATGCTTTTTCCGGAAGCGGATCACGCTGCGGAAGTAGTTGAAAAAGCTCTTGTTGCGCTTGAGGTATTCCCAGTTGAGCCAGGAGATCTCATTGTCCTGGCAGTAGGCGTTGTTGTTGCCGTACTGGGTATTGCCGAACTCATCTCCCGCCAGGATCATGGGCGTGCCCCGGCTGCACATGAGGACGGTCACGGCGTTCCGCATCATCCTGAACCTGAGGGAGGCGATGACGGGATCCTCGCTGGGCCCCTCCACGCCGCAGTTCCAGCTCCGGTTGTCATCCGACCCGTCCGTGTTGTGCCAGCCGTTGGCCTCATTGTGCTTGCGGCTGTAGGTAAAGAGGTCAAAGAGGGGGAAGCCGTCGTGGCAGGTGATGAAGTTGACCGTGGACCGGTAGCCGTCATAGGGCTTGCCATAGAGGTCCTCGGACCCGGTCAGTCTTTTTGCGGTTTCCGGAGCGTTCCAGTAGTTGCCCTTGAGGAAATCCCGGACCGCGTCCCTGTACTTGCCGTTCCATTCGCCCCATCGCCCGTAGGCCGGGAAGGAGCCCACCTGATAGAGGCCGCCCGCGTCCCAGGGCTCGGAGATCAGCTTGATCCCGGAAAGGATGGGATCCAGGGAGATCTCCTCCAGGAGGGGAGGATTGGCCATGGGCTTGCCGTCCTTGTCCCTGGTCAGGATGGAGGCCAGGTCGAACCGGAAGCCGTCCACGTGGTACTGGGTGACCCAGAAGCGCAGACAGTCCAGAATGAAGCGGCGGACCACAGGGTGGTTGGCGTTGAAGGAGTTGCCGCAGCCGCTGAAGTTCATATAGGTCCCGTCGGGGTTGAGCATGTAGTAGATGTCGTTGTCGACCCCCTTGAAGGAAATGAAGGGGCCGGTCTCGCTGCCCTCGGCGGTATGGTTGAAGACCACGTCCAGGAGGACCTCAATGCCGTTCTTCTGCAGGAGCTGGATGGTCTCCTTGAGCTCGGTCCCCTCCTCGTTGTATTCCAAAGAGGCGGAATAGGCCGTATTGGGAGAGAAGAAAGCCACGGTATTGTAGCCCCAGTATTCCATGAGCTGCTTGCCGCCCACCTGTCTGGCGTTGATGGTCTCATCAAACTCAAAGATAGGCAGGAACTCCACGGCCGTGACCCCCAGCTCCTTGAGGTAGGGAATCTTTTCCACGATGCCCGCGAAGGTGCCGGGATACTGGACGCCGCTGCTCCTGTGCCTGGTAAAGCCCCGGACATGCATCTCGTAGATGATGGTGTCCTCCATGTCCCTGTGGATGCCGCCTGCCTTGTCCCAGCGGAAGTTGTCATGGACCACCCTGGCGTGATAGCTTTTGGAGGTCTTGGCCGCCCCCCATGCCCTCTGGCCCGCCACGGACCTGGCGTAGGGGTCCAGGACCAGCCTGGTCCTGTCAAAGAGCTTGCCGGAGGCCTTGTCATGGGGACCGTCCAGCCGGTAGCTGTATTCAAAATCCTCCGCGTGGAGGCCGAAGATCATGATGGAATAGGTATAGCCGAACCGGTAGTCCTCCGGGATCTGGATGATGGCGTAGGGCGTTTCCTGGTGTCTCCTGAAGAGGAGGAGCTCACAGGCGGTGGCGCCCATGGTCAGAAGGGTGAAATTGATGCCTCCCGGCACTTCGGTGGCGCCCGGAATGTTGGGATCGCCCGGCCTTACCTTAAAGCCTGACAGGTCCCTCGTCGGCCTGCAGGTCTGCCCGCCCCTTCTCAGGACGGACAGGTCCTTTTCGGTCCTTCCGCCGGCCAGGTCCGGATTGGACTGGACCAGTTTTCGAATGACGAAGTTACGTTTCATATATCCCTCGGGTCTGCCCGCGCCGCGGCGCCGGCTTGTCTCTGGTCTGTATCAATCAGGGTCAAAAAAGAAATTCAACTCTATAAATTTTACCAGAAAAAGGCCAGTTGCAAAAGCCTTTATATGAACGGCGGGGCCATCCGTCCATATTTTTTACGCAGTCGTAAAAAATAATGATCCCGGCGCAGTAAACTGCGCCGGGACCGGTCTTCTTATGAATCCTTATGAATCGGGATCAGACGGGATAGGCTCCGTTGGCCGTATCAGCGGCGGTAACATCCACCTTCTTCTGCTGGGCGTCCCTGTACTTGAAAAATTCCACAGCGACCTGGGGGAAGAGGGCATAGGACAGGGTGTCCTCATCCTGCTGCTTCCAGGGCCTGACGGCCTCCTCGAAGGCCTCCAGCTGGGGCTCGATCAGGTCTGCCGGACGGCAGGTGATGGGCTCCGTATCGCCGATGATCTTTTTGACGACTTCGGGATTGAAGGGCTTGACGGTCTTGCCGTATTTGCCTGCCAGGAAGTCCTTGGTCTGGCCGGTAGCCATCTTGTAGCGCTCGCCCATAAGGACGTTCATGATGGCCTGGGTGCCGACGATCTGGGAAGAAGGGGTGACCAGCGGGGGCTCGCCGAAGTCCTTGCGGACTCTCGGGATCTCTTCCAGGACGGCCTGGAACTTGTCCTCGGCGCCCTGCTCCTTGAGCTGGCTGATGGTGTTGGAAAGCATGCCGCCGGGGACCTGATAAAGGAGGGTCTTGATGTTGACGCCAAGGACCTTGGTGGACATCAGGCCGCTCTCCAGGCACTCCTCCCTGTAGGGACGGAAGTAATCGGCGATCTCGGCCAGGAGCTTCTGGTCATAGCCTGTGTCATAGGGAGTGCCCTTGAAGGTCTCGACCATGACTTCGGTGGCGGGCTGGGAGGTGCCCAGGGCGAAGGGGCTGATGGCACAGTCCAGGATGTCCGCGCCGGCTTCCACGGCCTTGAGGTAGGTCATGCTGGCGCAGCCGGAGGTGTAATGGGTATGCATTTCCAGGGGCAGGGAGGAGCCTGCCTTGAGGGCCCTGACCAGCTTTTCAGCCTCATAGGGGACCAGGAGGCCGGCCATGTCCTTGATGCAGATGGAATCCGCGCCCATCTCCTCGATCTGGCGGGCGATGTTCATCCAGTATTCTTCGGTATAGGCGTCGCCCAGGGTATAGGAAAGGGCGATCTGGGCGTGGCCGCCCTCGGCCTTGCAGGCCCTGACGGAGGTCTCCAGGTTGCGGAGGTCGTTCAGGCAGTCAAAGATCCGGATGATGTCGATGCCGTTGGCGATGGACTTCTGCACGAAGTATTCCACGACGTCATCGGAATAGTGGCTGTAGCCCAGAAGGTTCTGGCCGCGCAGGAGCATCTGGAGCTTGGTGTTCTTAAAGCCGGCGCGGAGGGCTCTCAGCCTTTCCCAGGGATCTTCCTTGAGGAAGCGCAGGCAGGAATCAAAGGTGGCGCCGCCCCAGCACTCGACCGCGTTGTACCCGACCTGGTCCAGCTTGTCGACGATGGGGAGCATGATGGATGTAGGCATTCTGGTGGCGATCAGAGACTGGTGGGCGTCACGCAGAATGGTATCGGTAATCTTTACCGGCTTTTTGATCTGTTCAGACATTGTATTCTCCATTCCTTGTATATTGACTGCGGCGGTCGATTATCTCCCGCCGCCTGTTAGCGTCGTCTGCAGGCTCAGCCTACTCCAAAGACGGCCATGAAGGTACCGGCTACGACGGCCGTACCGATAACGCCTGCCACGTTGGGGCCCATGGCGTGCATCAGCAGGAAGTTGG
>CAMOUD010000077.1 GCA_946626215.1 uncultured Lachnospiraceae bacterium | reverse complement strand
CTACACCTTTTTTACAAGCCCCACCCATTCATTCGGAATGGGTGGGGTAGTTGACATTGGGGGTCATCCATACCATAGAGCCGCTTTCCGTGAACATCTTCTCATTTGCCTGCAGAGCGCATTCCACCACCGGGAAAGGCGTGCCCTTGATCTCATACCTCATGTTTTTCCTCCTTTGCCGCAGCGCGGCGATTCCTGTCACAGGACCTCTAGCTGTAGAGCAGGACCCTGACCATACAACGGTCCTTTTTCGTCCTGGTGACCAGACCGTCATAAACAAATTTCCCGTACCCCCGAAGGGATACCTTCTGCCCGGGCGAAAGCCGCCTGTCCGGCGCCGTTACCAGAAAGCCGTCCACAGAGGCCTTTTCCCCCTCGATCAGCCTGGCCGCAGAGGTCCTGGACAGCTTAAAGGCCAGGGCCGCCACGGCGTCCAGCCGCTCCGAGGCCACGGACCCGGTCCTTTCCGTGAGCCTGGGCGAAATCGTACAGTCTCCCGGAAGGGTCTCCCGGACCCTGACCACCGTATGCCGGACCCGGGTCAGCTCGCCGGCCACATAGGCGGCGATGTCCTTCATGACAAAGACCTGGGCCCTTCCCTCCTCCGTCAGGATATCCCCCACCTGTTCCCTTTCAATGCCCAGATGCATCAGGGCCCCCAGGTAGTCCCTGTGGGTCAGGGCGTCCGAGAACTTTTCCTGGAGGGGAAGGATCTCCAGGCAGGCTATGACCTGGGGATCTGCCGCCTCCTGGGCCAGAAAGGCTTCCTCGTCCAGGTAGGAGGGAAGGAAGACGGCGCAGCGTCTTTCAGCGTCCGGAAAGCCCCCGTAGAGGAAGCAGGGCGTCCCCTCCAGGCTCCCCCTGCCGCCCGATCCGGTCCCCCGGGTCCGCAGGAGCCCCTCGAAGAGGGTCCCTCCGGCGGCGTCCAGAAAGGCGGAGTGGGTCATATAGTCGTTCCGGCCGGCCCGGCCGGCCAGGTCCAGGAGCCGTCCCTGCAGATACGCCCTCTCATCCATCCGTCATGCCTTTCCCGGTGCTCTCCGGCTGAATTCTTATCATTGCCTCTGATCTGCATACTATCATCTTTCCCCGGGCAAAACAAGAGAAGGGCCGGGAGGCTTCCATCCTCCCGGTCCTTCTCCTGAAAACGTGTGGCGTATCATTTCAAAGTCCTACGGCCAGCTTCTCCAGGGGCTCCCCACGGCGGAACTGGTCCCGGTAGATCCTGGTGCAGCGCCTGTAGCTGTTAAAGCGCTTCCTGGCCCCGTCCCTGTCCGCGTAGACCTTCCAGAGGCCGGAGAAGAGGCACTGCCGCGATCCCTTCTCTATAAAGCCCCGGACGTCCCAGACAGGATAGCCCAGAAAGAGGCCGATCTCATGGGGAAAGACCTCGCAGTCCCGGATCCTTTCCCGAAGGCGGCGGATACAGGCGCGCGTATCGTCCGGGTCATAGCCCCGCTCCCGCAGGATCTCCGCCGCCCCTGCTGCCCTGAGGTCCTTCTCCAGGCTGGCAGGCCTGAAGACCAGGATCAGAGCCCTTTTCCCCGTCCTTCCCATGGACAGGACCAGGACCCTGAGCCCCCGGGGGGCCAGGAGATGGTTGAGCCTTCGGACTTCCGTGAAGATCTCTTCCCTGGAGCCATAGGCGCAGCTGAAGAGGCTGCCTGTCTTGATGCCGGCCAGGGTGGGCGAACAGTTGTCGATGACCATTTCTTCGGACATGGAGGATGCTTCCTTTCAGAGTCTGTCTCTGCTGATTAGTCTAAACTAACTATAAGTTAGTGTCAACTACCTTTTTCAGATTCCCCTTGTCCTTCTCTTCCGGAGAAGGGACAGAAAAGAAAAAGACCGCTGCCCGAAGGCAGCGGCCTCTCCCGCAGCGGTCTCCCCCGCGGGATCTGTCCCTGTCAGTTGTCCAGCAGGTCTGTCATGCTGCCCAGACCGATCAGGATCGTAGAGGTATTATGCAGAAGGGCTGAAGCGGCGGGCGTCAGGACGCCGGCCGCGCCCAAAAGGATCAGGCCCAGGTTGAAGGACACGATGGTCCTGTAATTAAAGCGGATCCTTGCCATCAGGGCCGCGGACAGGCGGCGCAGGACCAGGAGCTGGGCCAGGGAATCCGAAGCGATGGTGATGTCAGAGACCTCTCTGGCTATGGCTGCTCCGTCGCTGACGGCAACGCCCACATCCGCTTCGGACAGGGCGGGCGTATCGTTGACTCCGTCGCCGATCATGATGACCCGGCGTCCCGCCTCATGCTCCGAGCGGATATAGTCGGCCTTGTCAGCCGGCAGGACCTCAGCCCTGTAGTCGTCCAGATGGAGCCTGGCGGCCACCGCTGCCGCCGTCCGCCGGTTGTCTCCCGTCATCATGACGATCCTCTTCACGCCAAGGGCGTGGAGATCGTCAATGACGGCGGGCGCTTCCTCCCGGATCGGATCCTCGATCAGGATCACGGCCGTCAGCTGTCCGGCTATGGCCAGGTAGAGGGGGGAATATTCCCGGGGGATCCCGGCGAATTTCTCCTCTTCTCCCTCAGGTACCCGGATCCCCTCATCCTCGAAGACGAAATGATGGGAACCGATGATGACCTTCTTTCCGTGGATGGTGGAGGAGATCCCGTGGGCCACCACATACTGGACCCTGGTATGGACCTCCTCATGGTCCAGGCCCCTTCTGACCGCCTCATCGACCACCGCGTTGGCGATGGAGTGGGGATAATGCTCCTCCAGGCAGGCTGCCAGCCGCAGGTCCTCCTCCGGATCGCTCCCTCCGAAGGGGATGATCCCGGCCACAGAGGGTCTGGCATGGGTCAGGGTCCCGGTCTTGTCAAAGACGATGGTATCCGCTTCCGCGGCCGCTTCCATGAACTTGCCGCCCTTGACCGTAATGTCATAGGAGCTTGCCTCCCGGATGGCGGACAGGACCGCCACGGGCATGGAAAGCTTCAGAGCGCAGGAAAAGTCGACCATCAAGACCGAAACGGCCCTGGTCACGCTGCGGGTCGCCAGATAGACCAGCGCCATGCCCGCGAAGCTGAAGGGGACCAGGGAGTCCGCCAGATGGAAGGCCCGGGTCTCCGTGGCCGACTTGAGCTTCTCCGACTCCTCGATCATCCGGACGATCTTGTCATACTGGCCCCTGCCCTGGGTCCGGACGACCCGGACGAGGAGCTCTCCCTCTTCCAGGACCGTGCCGGCGTAGACATAGGCGCCTTCCGATTTCCGGACCGGGATCGGCTCTCCTGTCATGGAGGACTGGTTGACCATGGCCTCGCCTTCCTCCACGGTGCCGTCCAGGGGGATCACCCCTCCGGTCCTGACAACGGCCAGGTCTCCCTCCTTCACATCCCGGATGGGCAGAAGGACTTCCGTGCCGTCCCGGCGGATCCAGACCCTGTCCACGCGCAGGGACAGAGTCCTGGCCAGATCGTCTACGGATTTGTTATGGGTCCACTCCTCCAGGACTTCTCCCAGACGGAGCAGGAACATGACGGAGGACGCGGTCTGGAAGTCTCCCTGGGAAAGGGCGGCTCCGATGGCGGCCGCGTCCAGGACCGGGACCTCCAGTCTGCCGGCAAGAAGGCACCGGGCCCCCTTTGCCAGAAAAGGCAGGCTCCTGACCAGGGCAAGCGCATGCCGGACCGGCTGGGGAAGGAAGAGGCGGAAAAGGATCCGCCTGGCCGCCATGCCCGTGATCCTGGACTCATAGGTCCTGGACAGGGCCCTGCCGGTATGGTCCGGGACCAGGTCCCGGGCTGAAGGATCGTCAAAGGAAAAGACAGACAGGGCCCGGATGACCTCCTGCCTGTTCCCCCGGTAGGAAACGGACGCGTTCCCGGTCCTTTCATCGACCCGGACGTCCGTCACGAAGGCCAGGGACCGCAGATAGTATTCCAGGATGTCCGCTTCTTCCAGACTCATGGAGGGCTTCATGACGTGGACGCGGAGCCTGTCCCTGGATTCATGAAGGATCCGGCATTTCATTCGGCGCTGTCCTCGATGATCTCCCCTTCCGCTGCCCTGCGGTCCTCATTGATGGCCCTGGCGTCCGCCAGGATATCATCACAGTTCTCTCTGACAAGAGCAGCCCTCTTCTCCAGACACTCCTTGCCCCGCAGGACCGCGGCGGCGGTGTGGGTATAGACCTTCTTCGCGTCCCTGCTGCCAAGGATGGAAAGGCCCGCCGTCCCGAACAGGACGCCGCCCGCGAAAATACCGACTTTCTTGAGATCAAGACCAAACATGGAAATACCTCCTCTTCTTTGCAAACGCGCCCGGCCGGGATCCGGTCAGGCATCTCGTACATACTGCTTCCTTTACAGACATCCTAACACCGAAAAAATCGTAGCGCCAACTAATTTTTGATAATGATTACTAACTTTTATTAGAAGAAAAACCCCGGAACAGACAGGCAGAGGTCCGCCTTTGTCTGTTCCGGGGGACAAAGGAGCAGGGGCTCCTCCGCCTCAGGTCTTTCTTATCCTTTTCTTCTCTTCAGGAGCTGCAGGACGCCCGCGGCCGAAAGGCCTGCCAGGCCAAGGGCCGCCCAGAGGGCCGCGAGGTTCCAGTCTCCCGTCCTGGGGTTCTTAAAGACCCGCCCCAGGGCCGTTCTGGGCGTTTTTTTGAGGCTGGTCCGGGCTGTGACCGTCTCGGACTCCACCGGGTCTCCCTGGGGCGTCTGGGCCTTCACAAGGGCCGAATTCACGACCCTTCCGCGGGACAGGTCGGCAGATGTCAGGGCATAGAGGGCCCTGGCCGTCACGCTCTCTCCGGGCGCCAGGATCCCGGCGCCTGTTTCCGGATCCGTGGATCCGTCCCAGTCAAAGACCGGAGTCCCCAGGCCCTTCAGGCCGTCGGAAATGACAAGGCCGGTCAGGGTCACGCTGCCGGTATTGGTCACGGTAAAGCTGTAGGTGATGGTATCTCCAGCCTTTGCGTCCACCATGGAGGAGGGATCCGCCTTTTTGACCATGGACACGGAAGCTTCTCCGTCCAGGATCGTCCTGGCTTCATCCGTATCGGTCACGGTCTCTCCCTCCTTTTCCTCTCCTGTCTCCGGGTCTGTGGTCCCGGGCCCCCGGCCGCTGGCCAGGGCATGGTTGAGGACCTCTCCCCGGTCGATGTCCGCCCGGGTCAGAGCATAGGAGGCCGTTCCCGTCCAGACCTGGCCGGGAGAAAGGGTCACGGGAAGGGCTTCCATGCCGGGATCGGGAACGATCTCCGACAGGCCCTCCAGCTCATCTTCCAGGGCCACCTCCGAAAGGGTCACGCCGGAAATGTTCTCAATGGCAAAGAAATAGGTCAGCTCCCGGCCCGGCTCCGCGCCGGCGATCTCTTCCATGTCCACGGTCTTGGTCAGCTGGATGAGAGGGGTGGAAGGCAGGTCTGTCTTTACCGTATCCTCCCTTTCCAGGACAGGGGCCTCCGGATCCGGTCCCTTGGCCGAGACCAGGACCGTATTGACCAGGCTCCCTCTGTCGATGTCCGCCTGGGTCAGGCTGTAGGAGGCCTCCGCCCTTACCCGTTCGCCGGGAAGCAGGGTCCCTTCCTGAGAAGCCTCCGACCAGTCGGTCTCAAAATAGTCCAGGCCCTCCAGGGAATCCGTCAGGGTGACTCCGGTCAGGGTCACGCTGCCGGTATTGACGGCCTCAATGGTATAGGTGACAGCACTGCCCGCCTGGGCGTCCCGGATCAGGACAGGGTCCGCTGTTTTGGTAAGCGAAAGGTCCGCCGTGCCCTCCAGTTCCGTGACCGTCTCATCCCGGTCCGTGACCTTTTCGCCGGAGGGAGACGTTCCTTCGGCCAGGGCCCCGTTGGCAACGCTTCCCCGGTCGATGTCCGCCTGGGTGATCGTATAGGAGGCCGTGCCTTCCACGGTCTCTCCGGGAAGGAGGGTTCCTTCTCCGCCCCCGGCCCCGGACCAGTCCATGGAGAAGTCCGCCAGGTCTCCGTCGGCCTTCAGGTCATCCGTGACAGATACGCCTGTCAGGGTCACGTTCCCGGTGTTGGTCAGGACAAAGCGGTAGCGGATGGTCCGGCCTGCCTCAGCCGGATCCAGAAGGACCGGGTCCGCCTCCTTGGTCAGCTCGATCCTGGGCGTTTCCGGCAGGACTACCTCGGCCTCGTCTTCCTCAGGCGGGAGAGGGTCTCCGTCCGGACCGGTCCCGTGAAGGACGGCCAGGTTGTACAGGCTCCCCCGGTCGATGTCCGACTGGTCAATGGTATAGACGGCCGACGCGGTCATGGTCTGCCCCGGCATGAGGGTCCCTGCCTCCCCGGGCCAGGTCATGGCCAGGTCCGAAAGGCCTTCCAGATCGTCCTGGATCCTGACCCCGTGAAGGGTCCTGGTCCCGGTATTGGCCGCCGTAAAGGTAAAGGTCACCCGGTCGCCGGGCGCAGCCTCCGGCAGAGAGGCGCAGTCCGCCTCCTTGACCAGGGTCATGGAATCATGGCCGTTCAGGAGGGTCTGGGCGTCCCCGTCGTGCTCCACCGTGGTCCCGGCCTCCGAGGTCCCCCGGATCCTGGCTGTATTGATCACCTCTCCCCGGTCGATGTCCTCCTGGGTGAGCGCGTAGGAAGCGGAGGCGGTGACTCTCTGTCCGGGCAAAAGGACCCCTTCCTCTCCTTCCCAGGCCAGGGCCAGGTCCTGAAGGCCCTCCAGGTCATCCTCCAGGACTACTCCCTTCAGAGTCACGGTCCCGGTATTGGTCCCGGTAAAGGTATAGGTCACCAGGTCGCCTGCCGCCGCGTCTTCGATGGAAACAGGATCCGCCTCCTTGACCAGGTGGATGGCAGGATCTTCAAAGACCCTGACCTCCGCGTCATCCTCTTCCTCCAGGGTCTCCCCGTCCGGAGCCCCGGCGGTCATCACGGCCGTATTGTATATGATTCTTTCTTCATCGATATCCGCCTGGGTCAGCCTGTAGACGGCCCTGGCCGTCATGACCTGGCCCGGAAGCAGGACGCCGGCCTGGCCGGGCCAGCTGCAGACAGGATCGGAAAGTCCCTCCAGGGAATCCCGGATGGACAGGCCCGTCAGGGTCACGGTCCCGGTATTCTCGGCCCGGAAGAGAAAGACCGCTTCATCACCAGCCGCGGCCCCCTTCATGACAGGCTCCTCGGCCTCCTTGGAAAAGCGCAGGGCCGGGGTGCCCGTCAGCAGGGTCAGGGCCTCATCGGCGTCCTTGACCGTCTCGCCCTCCGGGTCAGTCCCTGTGACCTCGGCCCGGTTCAGGACCCTGCCGGCGTCGATGTCCGCCTGCCGGACCTGCCAGGAGGCGGTCCCTGTCAGGCTTTCTCCGGGCAGGAGGACGCCCTCCTTTTTTACCCCGGACCAGTCCAGGGAAGGGCCCTCCAGGCCCTCCAGGCTGTCCGTAAGGCTGATGTCCGTAAGGGTCACGGACCCGCTGTTCCGGATGGAAAAGGTATAGTTGATGACGTCTCCGGGCTCCGCCCGGACGATCTTTTCCGGGTCGGCCGCCTTGGACAGGCTGATGGACGGCCTGGCGTCCAGGGAAGTATCCGCTTCATCGGAAGCCCTGACAGGAGAGCCATCCGGCGCGCGGCCGATGGCCTCCGCCTGGTTATGGACCAGGCCCCTGTCGATATCCGCCTGGGTCAGGACATAGACAGCGGAGGCCGTCACGCTCTCTCCGGGCGAAAGGGTCCCTGCCGCCGTCTCAGGGTCGGTGGAGGATGCCCAGTCCGTTTTCAGGTCCCGGACCGGCAGGGCGTCCGTCAGGGCCGTATCTGTCAGCGTGACCCGGCCGGTGTTGCGGATGACAAAGGAGTACCGGATCCGGTCCCCCGGCATGGCGCCGGAGATGGCTTCCCGGTCAGCCGTCTTGGTCAGGGAAAGGCCCGCTGCCGGAGTCAGGACTGTGACCGGCTTTCCGGTCCTTTCCTGGATGACGCCGTTATGGTCGGCAATGCAAAAGCCCGAGGCATTGGGGATCTTCGCGTAAAGGACGCCGTCCCTGAGGGTCAGGCCATGGCCGTCCAGGATCCCTTCCGCCAGAGGGACCCGGATCCGGAACACATAGTCTTCTCCCCGGACCAGGGCGGGGTCCGCAGCCGTGAACGACACGCGTCCCTCCCGGACCCGGAAGTTCCAGGAGCCTGTATCATCCTCGCCCTGCCTGGTGACGGTTCCCTCTGCCCTTTCACTGTCCAGGGCAGGGTCCAGGTCGTCATAGACCTCAATGGAAGCCGCCGCCGAATCAGGATCCGTATAGGGAAAATCCATCCGGATCTCATAGGTCACCCTGTCTCCGGGGCCTGCTGTCTCCCTGTCCGCGGTCTTGACCGGGAATTCCTCCCGGACCGGAGGATAGGAGCCTCCGGACAGGGTCGTGATGCTGGTGGCGCAGTTCCCGCCTGTCCAGGAGAAGCTGCAGGAGGGCCCGGAGACCACGGAATAGACCGTGGAATAAAGGACCTCCTCCGCGGCCTCATCGGTGGCCCTGGTCGCCCTGAACCAGGTCCCGTCGGAGGTCGACAGCCAGGTCCCTTCCATGACATAGGACCGGCCGCTGTAGCCCTGGTCGAACCGGATCGCCTCCACGGCCCCGGGCAGGGAGCCGGAAACGACGTCGATGTCTTTGAAGCATTGGAGCGAGACCATGTTTTCCACCGGCTCGCCTGTATCGGAATAGGTCACCTCCATGGTGACGCTGTCCTCGGCGTAGATCCCTCCGGCTTCCAGGCCCTTGAAGGCAAAGCCGGAAAGAAAGAGCTCGCCCTCTCCCGTAAAGGCTGCCTGCACGACGTTCTTCCCTTCGCTTTCGGTATGGGGGCCGGCCTTGAGACTGATCCGGTCCAGGAAGTAGGTCACATCCACGCTGCGGCCTTCGGAGGTATAGCCCGCTCCGGCAAAGGAGACCCGGGCAGGATCCTCCCAGGTCCTGAAGGCGTCTGTGCTGAGAAGGGAGAGGTCCGTCACCATCCTCTGCCTGCCGCCCCATTCCTCCATTCTGAAATCCTCCGAATGAAGGGTCCAGACCGGTTCCGAGTTCGTCTGGTTCATGTAGACAATGACCGCTCCCTCCTCCGAGAAGGCAGGGTCCGACTCCATGATCGAGGCTTCATGAAAATCCTCCGGGGCCAGGGCCCGGATCCCGGACGTCCCTGCCGCCAGGGCCTGATCCGGTCCGGCCAGGCCTCCTGACAGGAGAAAACAGGCTGCCGCGGCAGACAGGAGCCCGCGCAGCCTTCGTTTATTTCTGTTCATAGCATTCCTTTCTTCCGATCCCTGCGGATACAGAAAGCGCACGGCAGGACCGGCTCGAACAGCCGCCCCCTCTCCGTGCGCGTAATCAGTGAAAGGAACTTTGCATCTGCAGGACCATCCTAGCAGGAGGTCCCGCCCCTTACCAGTATAAAACTCCGAAAACCGGGTTTCTGTGCATCTTATCCAAAACGCTCTCCCGTCAGGATATATTTGAGGATACCGTCTCCCCAGGCCCTGGAGATGTTCTGCATATCCTGCAGGGTGCTGACAGGCGTATCCCAGCAGATGTAGTAATGCCCGTTGTCAATGTGCCTGTGGGTAGCCGCAAGGCCGTCGCTCCGGCCTCCCAGGCTGGGCATCCTGACGATGTAGGCCCTCCAGCTTCCTCCTACCTTGCGGTAGTTGAAGCGGAATTCCTTGTCAGAGGCGCGGCGGCCTCTGGGCACGTTGGCATAATAGATCATGGGGCCCGTTTCCTCGGTGGCATGGGCCATAGGACTGGAAGCCGGCACAGCAGGCCTGGGCGCGGGAGCAGGCGTGGGCCTGGGCGCAGGCGCGGGCGCGGGGGCAGGTCCGGAAGAAGACCTTCGGGGCCGGGATCCGATCTCAGAGATCAGCTCCATGATCTTCGCGCCGGCCAGAATAAGACCGCAGACCGTCAGCAGCCCGAGCCCGATGTAAGCACAGATCGTTAAGATACTCACAGCATTTCCTCCCTTTCTCATGCGGGCCCGTCCCCCCGGGGCGGGCCGCTCAAAGCCTCTTTAGCCGAATCTTCTGCCTGTATGGATGTAGGTCTGGATGGAGTTGGCCCAGACATGGGAAATGGCCTCCATGTCCCTGAGGGTCGCCACGGACCTGTCCCAGCAGATGTAGTAGCCGGTCGAATCCTGGAGCCTGTGCACGACGCTGGCGCTCCGGTCTCTGGAGCCGGGATCCGGAGTCCGGAGGATATAGGCTCTCCAGGAGCCGCTCACCTTCTTGTAGAAGAAGGTGTAGTTCCTGTCCGCGCGCCCGTAGGCGGAATCCGCCTCATAGTGGACAGGCCCCTTTTCATTGGCGTTCTCCCGGTAAGGACCTGCCAGCGCGCAGCCGCCCAGGCCCGGGCCGGAAAAGACTCTTTCGGTCCGGCGTCCGGGGCCGGAGCTCATCAGGAGCCTGCAGGCGCGAATGATGCCGGTCCACAGCAGGACCACCGCGATGAGGCCCACAAAAGAATCCATTGTCATGCCTTCCTCCTTTCCTCCCGTTTCCTGTGATCAGTAGAGATAGGTCAGACCTTTCAGGAACTCCTTCAGATCATTGAAATCCAGATAGGTCAGGGAGCCGGAGCTCAGCCATTCCTTCAGGGTGACATCGGCACGGGGGTGGGAGCAGGTGATGCCCCTGTCGATGTAGAGGATATAGCCGTTGTTGGTCCTGCTGTGTTCAAAGCCGATCCTGCAGACCGTCCTGGAGAAGGAGGCAGGCAGGGCGCATCTGGAAAAGACGTGGCAGAGCCCGTCCTCCAGACTGGTCTTCAGCATTTCGTACTGCCTGTCGGTTCCGTATACAAATTCACGCATAGACAACCTCCTTCCGGTCATTCCCGTTCTGTACGGGCTCCCTGCTTCTGTACCCGTATCATACAAAACAGAGGATTCCCGGCGCCAAGGGCGCCGGGAATCCTGCATATGGTCCGGAGGGAGCGCGGCAGCCGGACCTGTCAGGCGGTCTCTTTCTCCGGATCCGTAAAGGTGATGGTCCTGGTATCCACCTCTGCCCATTCCTTCATG
>CAMOUD010000076.1 GCA_946626215.1 uncultured Lachnospiraceae bacterium | reverse complement strand
CTGAGCATCTCCAGGCTGACCACGGTGGTGCCGTATTCGCACAGGATGATGTCATCGATGGCATAGTTGTCTACATTCTTGTAGAGAAAGACCGTGCCCAGGCGCTCGCCCGCGATGCCGATGGGGGCAACGATGCCGATCCTGTCCGCGTCCTCCTCATGCAGAAAGCCCAGGGTCCCCAGGGCAATGTTCTCATTGGTGGAAAGGATGCCCAGGAAGCGCTCGTTGAGATCGTGGTCCGCGATGGAGCCCACCTCGTTCCGGATCAGGCCGTGGAGAGGCTCCACGTTCCTGTACTGGCCGTAGCCCAGGACCTTTCCCTTTTTGCTGACCACGAGCATGTTGGATCTGAGGATCCCGCTCATGACCTCGCAGATATCGTTGAAGATCACCTTGCCTGTATTGTTGTGCAGAAGCTTCTCGATCTTTCTGGTATTGTCCAGAAGCATGATGTTGTTGGCCGTCTGGTTTCCGGTCATAAAGCACCGTCCTTTCCATATATGTCAGTATCTGAGGGGGGATTATTCGTTATCGTCTGTGCGGTCGGTCACGAAGCCGCACGCTTCGTTCATGCAGACAAGCTTTCTGCCTTTTTCCAGCATCATGCCTCCGCACCGGGGGCAGGCTTCTTTGGAAGGCTTCTGCCACACCATGAAATCGCATTCCGGATTGCCCATGCAGCCGTAGTAGCGGCGGCCTTTCTTGGTCTTGCGGACAACGACCTCCTTGCCGCACTTGGGACAGGCAACTCCGATCTTTTCGTAATAAGGACGGGTATTGTGACATTCGGGGAAGCCGGGACAGGCCAGGAACTTGCCGTGGGGCCCGTACTTGATCACCATGTGCCGGCCGCAGTTCTCGCAGATCTCATCTGTCTCCTCGTCGGCAATGACGACCTTTTCCAGGTCCTTCTCCGCCTGACTGACCGCTTCCTTCAGATCGGGCCAGAAGTTCCTGACCACGGTCTTCCACTTCACGGTCCCTTCCGCCACGCCGTCCAGAAGGCTTTCCATGTTGGCGGTGAACTCGGGGTTGACGATGACCGGGAAGGAGCCCTTCATGATCCGGTTCACGGCTTCGCCCAGCTCTGTCATGTAGAGGTTCTTGTCCTCCTTGAGGACATAGTGTCTGGCCAGGATGGTGGAAATGGTCGGCGCGTAGGTGGAGGGACGGCCGATCCCCTGCTCCTCCAGGGCCCTGACCAGGGCCGCTTCGGTATAGTGGGCCGGCGGCTGGGTGAAGTGCTGGAGGGGCTCCAGGCTTTCCAGAACGACCTGGGAGCTCTCTTCGATGTTCTTCAGGAGCCTGGCGGACTTATCCGAGGTCTCCTCCTCGGTATAGACCGACTGGAAGCCGTCAAAGAGCCGGCGGCTGCCCGACAGGGTAAAGACGCCGGCGCCTTCCGGGCCCTCGGCCCGGATCTGGATCCTGGTCTGTTCGAACCTGGCGGCCGCCATCCGGCTGGCCACAAAGCGCTTCCAGATCAGCTGATAGAGCCGGAGCTGGTCTCTGGCCAGAGAGTCCTTGACGGACTGGGGCGTCCGGGTGATGTCCGTGGGCCGGATGGCCTCATGGGCATCCTGGATCTTCCCGGCCTTTCTGGCATCCTTTTCCTGCTCCAGAAGGTAGTCGGACCCGTAGGTCTCTTCAATATAGGCAGAGGCTGTCCGTACAGCCTCCTCGGATACGCGGGTGGAATCCGTACGCAGATAGGTGATCAGGGCCACGGTGCCCTGTCCCTTGATCTCAATGCCCTCGTAAAGCTGCTGGGCGATCCGCATGGTCTTGGAGGTGGAGTAGTTCAGGACCCTGCTGGCCTCCTGCTGGAGGGTGGAGGTGGTAAAGGGAAGGGGGGACTTGCGGGTCCTCTCGGTCTTTCTGACCTCTGTGACCGCGTAGGAAGCGCCGCGGAGGCTGTCCAGGAGACCGTCCATCTCCTGCCGGCTCCCGATCTCGGCCTTTTCGCCGGCGGTCCTGCCGTAATAATGGGCGGTCACGGGATTGCCGTCTACCTTCAGGGCGGCGTCCAGGGTCCAGTATTCCTCGGGGATAAAGGCCGCGATCTCGTCCTCCCTGTCGGCGATCATCCGAAGGGCCACGGACTGGACACGGCCGGCTGACAGGCCCCGCTTGACCTTGGACCAGAGCAGGGGAGAGATCTCATAGCCCACCATCCTGTCCAGGACCCTTCTGGCCTGCTGGGCATCCACCAGGTTCATGTCGATGGCCCGGGCGTTCTTGAGGGATTCCAGGACGGCGGATTTGGTGATTTCGTTGAAGGTGATCCGGTAGACCTCCTTGTCCGGATAGTCCGCCAGCTTGAGAGCGGCGATCAGGTGCCAGGAAATGGCTTCTCCCTCACGGTCAGGGTCCGTTGCCAGGTAGATCCGGTCAGCCTTTTTGACCATCTTTCTGAGGCTGGCCAGAAGCTCGCCCTTGCCCCGGATCGTGATGTAATGGGGCTCAAAATCATTCTCAAAGTCAATGCCCATCTGGCTCTTGGGCATATCCCGGACATGGCCGTTGCTGGCCGCCACTTCATAGTTGCTGCCCAGGAATTTCTTGATGGTCTTCACCTTGGCGGGAGACTCCACAATTACCAGATTCTTTTTCTTTTTACGGACTGCTGCTGCCATAGAGTTCTATCCGGAACGCGCCTTCCGGGGACCGGCAGGCGCGCTCTTTCTCCTATAATAATTATCAGAATATTTTGCGAATTTGCCGCAAACGAAATGTACTATACCCTATTTTTATCCAAATAGCAAGACGTTTTTTCAGACCGGCTGATTCCCTTTGCCCAGGAGCCTGTGCTTGCGGGCGATCATCTCATCCACCGTCTCCAGGTAGGTGGCCACATCCTTGCAGTTGTCGCTGCGTTCGATCCGGCCTCCGGGGAAGACGGCCTTGGTAATGGAGCCGGCCCCCAGGGCCAGGATGGTCTGCTTTTCCTCCATGATCAGGATGTTGTAGATCCCGAAGCACCCCTCTCTTGCGTAGCCCACGTTCTCGAAATTGCCGGACATGTTCTTCTGCCGGTAGAGGTAGTAGGGGACCATGCCCATGGCCGCGGCCCCTTCCGCCGCCGTCTTCATGCACTCGTCCGTATTGCGGATGGAGGAAAAGCCGTTCTTTTCGATCCACTGCTGGAGCCTGGAGGCCCTCTTGACCGCCAGGGAATGGACCGTCAGGGAATCGGGAGACAGGGCCCGGATGGCCCGGATGGTCTCCTCCACATCCTCCCCGGTCTCCTCGGGCAGGCCCAGGATGATGTCCATATTGATGTTGTCAAAGCCGGCCTCCCTGGCCATGCCGAAGGCCCTGACCGTATCCTCCACGGTGTGCCGGCGGCCGATCAGGCGGAGGGACTCCTCCTTCATGGTCTGGGGATTGACCGAGATCCTGGAAACGCCGTGGGCCTTCATGACGGCCAGCTTTTCAGGCGTGATGGAATCGGGCCTCCCGGCCTCCACCGTGAATTCCCGGACCCGGTCCATGGGAAAGCATTCCTCCAGAAGGCCCAGAAGGCGGTCCATCTGGGCGGGCTCCAGGGTCGTGGGCGTCCCGCCCCCGATATAGACCGTATCCAGGATCTTCTCCTTCATCAGGGAGGCAGTGGACCGGATCTCCTTCTCCAGGGCGTCCAGGTAGGCGTCGACCCGGTCCCTCCAGGCAGCCAGAGGGAAGGAGGTAAAGGAGCAGTAGAGGCAGGTGGTGGGGCAGAAGGGGATGCCGATATAGAGGGAATAGCCGTCCTCATAGTGGATGCCGGACAGGATCCTCTTTTCCCTGAGGGCGATGTCCACGGCCAGGTCCGCCTTTTCCCGGCTGACCCTGTGTTCCTCCATGAGGAAGGAAACGGTCTCCTCCTCCCCGGCCCCGTCCAGGAGCTTCTGCATGGCGATCTTGGTGGGACGGATCCCGATCAGTTCTCCCCAGGGAAGGTCCCTGCCCGTATAGGAGGCCAGGAAATCATAGAGGAGATGCTTGAGGAGGGTCTTGCACTCCCGGCTCTTTTCGTTCATGGCCGGGCCGCTTCCCTCCGCGGAGGCCTCCGGCCCCTCCGGCAGGATCCGGACCCGGATCCTGTCCCTTTCAAAGGCCACCTCCATAAAAGGCGTCTCCTCCGGGATCTTTTTCGAGAGACCGGGCACCACGGCCCGGACGTTCTCCTCCGGATAGAAGGCCTTGACCAGGGAATGAATCTCATATCTGTATAAATCCAGGTTGACTGTGATCAGCATCTTTCCTGTGCTCTCCCATAAACAGGGCCCCCGCAGGGGCCCCGGTGCTCATAAATAATAATTGTGCTTTTTCTCCCAGCCGATGGTGGTCTGGTCCCCATGGCCGGGCAGGCAGACCGTATCATCCGGCAGGGCCAGAAGACGGGTCTTAATGGACCCGATCAGGGTCGTCATGTTCCCGGTGGGAAGGTCGGCCCGGCCGACGGACCCCTGGAAAAGGGTATCGCCGGTGACCAGGATCCCGTCGTCCATCAGGTAATAGCAGCAGGATCCCTCCGTATGGCCGGGGGTATCGATCATCTGCAGGCGGATCCCCGCCTCCTCGATGGTCTGCAGGTCCTCCAGCCAGATATCCGGCTCCACGGTGACCGGCCTTCCAACATCCTGGGAGCAGTTCTTCCGGGGCGAGGCGCACAGGCCCTTTTCAGCGGCGCTGCAGTACACAGGAGCTCCGGTCAGGCTCTGAAGGTCATGGAGCCCCAGGATATGATCGAAATGGGCGTGGGTCAGGAAGATGGCCTTCACGGTCAGGCCCTGGTCCGTCAGGACCTCAAAGATCTTTCCGCCCGCGTCGGCAGGGTCGAAGACAATGGTCTCCCTGGAGCCCTCCCGGTGCATGTAGTAGAAGTTGGTCTGGACCATGCCGATGATATACCGGCCGACGGTTAGCTTTTCCATGGATCCCCTTTCTTTTTTCCTTATCCGTTGGATCGCTTGACTGTCTGGACGCTTCGGATCTGCTGGAGCCGGGAAATGACCTCGGACAGCTGCGCCCTGGAGCGGATCTCAAAGCCGATGGTCATCGTGGCAATGCCCTGCCTGCTGACGACAGTGCTGACTTTGAGGATATTGATGTCTCTTTCCGAAAAGCACTTGGTCACGTCGGATAAGAGTCCAGGCCGGTCCGAGGCGTAGATATTGACCTCCGCCACAAAGCCCTCCTGGGTCCCTGTCTCCGCGTTCTCCGACCAGGCGGCCTCCATGATCCTGTCCCTGTCCTCCTCCTCCAGGGCCCGCATGTTCACGCAGTCCCTGCGGTGGATGGAAATGCCGCGGCCCCTGGTCACGAAGCCCACGATGTCATCTCCGGGCACCGGGTTGCAGCACTTGGAGAAGCGGACGGCCACGTCATGGACGCCCTGGACGATAATGGCGTTCTGGCTTTTGGACCTGGCCCTGGGAAGCTTCTCCCCGATCTGCTTGAGGACCTCCTCGTCGGTCATCTGCCTCCGGTGGTCCTCCTCGAAGAGCTCCTTCAGCTTGTTGACGACCTGGCCCTCCTTGAGACCGCCGTGGCCGATGGCCGCCAGGACGGCGTCCCAGTTCTGGAAGCCGTATTTGCGCTGGACCATCTCCAGGTATTCAGGCTTGATGAGGTCTGAAAGCTGAAGCCTGTGGGCCTTGCAGTAGGCTGCCAGCAGCTCCTTGCCCCTGGCAATGTTCTCTTCCTTGTTCACCTTGCGGAACCACTGGTTGATCTTGTTCCTGGTCCCGGCTCCCTTGCACTTGTCCAGCCAGTCCAGGCTGGGGCCCCTGGAGGTGGGGGAGGTAATGATCTCCACCCGGTCTCCGTTGCGGAGCACCTGATCGATCTTGACCACCCGTCCGTTGACCCGGGCTCCCACCATCCGGTTGCCCACTGCGGAATGGATGGCGTAGGCGAAATCGATGGGGGTCGCTCCGGCCGGCAGGTTCTTGACCTGGCCCTGGGGCGTGAAGCAGTAGACGCTGTCGGAGAAGAGGTCCAGGTCGCTCTTTAAGAGGGACATGAACTCCCTGTTGTCCGTCATGTCCTGCTGCCACTCCAGGATCTGGCGGAGCCAGGCCAGCTTGGCCTCCTCGGAATTGTCATCGGCCTTCTTGCCGTCCGAGGCCTCCTTGTATTTCCAGTGGGCAGCGATACCGTACTCAGCCGCCTTGTGCATGTCGAAGGTCCGGATCTGGATCTCGAAGGGCTCTCCTCCGGGACCGATCAGGGTCGTATGCAGGGACTGGTACATGTTGGGCTTGGGCATGGCGATGTAGTCCTTGAACCGGCCCGGCATGGGCATATAGATGGTATGGATGATGCCCAGGGCCGCGTAGCAGTCCAGAACGGTATTGACGATGATCCGGACCGCGAAGAGGTCATAGATCTGGTCCAGGTCCTTGCCCTGGTTGACCATCTTCCGGTAGATGGAAAAGAAATGCTTGACCCGGCCGTCTACCCGGGCCTCGATCCCGGCCTGCCGCATCTGGCCGCGGACATTTTCGGCGATCTCCTGGACATACTTTTCCCGCTCCGTCTTTTTCCGGGCCACCTTGTCGGCCAGGTCATAGTAGACCTCCGGATGCAGGTATTTGAGGGACAGGTCATCCAGTTCCACCTTGATCCTGGAAATGCCCAGCCTGGAAGCGATGGGACTGTAGATATCCAGGGTCTCCTGGGCGATCCTCACCTGCTTGTCGGGCCGCATGTGCTCCAGGGTCCGCATATTGTGGAGCCGGTCCGCCAGCTTGATCATAATGACCCGGATATCCCTGGCCATGGCCAGGAACATCTTCCGAAGGTTCCTTGCCTGTTCCTCCTGGACGACCGTTCCCTTTTCCGCGTATTCCTGATAATCCGCGGAGAACCGGAGCTTCTGCAGCTTGGTCACCCCGTCCACCAGGAGGGCCACGTCCGCCCCGAACATCTCCTCGATCTGTTCATTGGTAAAAATGGTATCCTCCACCACGTCATGGAGCAGGCCGGCCGCGATGGTCTCCTTGTCCATTTCCAGGTCCGCCAGGATAATGGCGACCTGAAGGGGGTGGATGATATAGGGCTGGCCGGACATGCGCAGCTGTCCCGCGTGGGCGCTGTCCGCCAGCTTATAGGCTTTCTCGATCAGGCTGATGTCATCCGAAGGATGGTAGCGCCGGACCCTTTCGATCAGGTCCTGATAGAGCTCCTCCTGGCTGACGTACTCGCCCACATTTTCAATCCTGCCGCTGTCAAAGTGACAGCCGGTCTCCTCCTCAGGAACAGGGGGAATGATTCTTTCTTCAGGCATGCGTCATCACCTCATCTCAAAATGCATGCTCTTCTTATTGATTGACATCAGAGAAATAAGAAGAATTATATTCTGTATATTTGGATTTGGCAATAGCCGACAATCATTCTGTCCCCTTTTCTTTCCATCCCCGGGACCGCCTTCTCTTTCCGCCCCCGGCCCTTCCCAGGAAAAAAGGCCCGCGGAAGAAACTTCTTCCGCGGACCCTTATGTCCGGTCGTTATGATGGACTGTTTCTTACATCATGCCGGGAGCGCCTGCGGGCATGGGCGGCGCGGGCTCCTTGATGGTGGAAACAGCTGCCTCGGTGGTCAGGAAGCTGGAAGCTACGGAGGTAGCGTTCTGCAGAGCGCTTCTGGTGACCTTGGCGGGATCCAGGATGCCGGCAGCGATCATGTCGACATACTCTTCCTTGTAAGCGTCGAAGCCGATGCCGACTTCGGACTCAAAGACCTTGTTGACGATGACAGCGCCGTTCAGACCGGCGTTCTCAGCGATCTGGAAGAGGGGAGCCTCCAGGGCCTTCAGGACGATGTTGGCGCCGGTCCTCTCATCACCGGTCAGCTTTTCCGCGACCTTTCTGACTTCCTTGGCCGCGTGGATATAGGCGCTGCCGCCGCCGAAGATGATACCTTCCTCTACGGCCGCTCTGGTGGCGTTGAGGGCGTCCTCCATGCGGTACTTGGCTTCCTTCATCTCGGTCTCGGTCGCCGCGCCGACGCGGATGACGGCTACGCCGCCTGCCAGCTTGGCAAGACGCTCCTGGAGCTTTTCCTTGTCAAAGGAGGAAGTGGTCTCTTCGATCTGCTTCCGGATCTGGGCGGCTCTGGCCTTGATGGCCTCGGGATCGCCGGCGCCGTCCACGATGACGGTGTTGTCCTTAGAGATCTTGACGGACTTCGCGCGGCCCATCTGCTGCAGGGTGGCGTCCTTGAGCTCAAGGCCCAGGTCGGAGCTGATGACGGTACCGCCGGTCAGGATGGCGATATCCTCCAGCATGGCCTTCCTTCTGTCGCCGTAGCCGGGAGCCTTGACGGCCGCTACGTTGAAGGTGCCTCTGAGCTTGTTGACGATCAGAGTCGTAAGGGCTTCGCCTTCCACATCCTCAGCGATGATGAGGAGCCTTGCGCCCATCTTGACGATCTGCTCCAGCAGGGGCAGGATGTCCTGGATGGTGGAGATCTTCTTATCCGTGATCAGGATGAAAGGATCTTCCAGATTGGCTTCCATCTTGTCCATATCGGTCGCCATGTAAGCGGAGATATAGCCTCTGTCGAACTGCATGCCTTCTACCAGGTCCAGCTCGGTCAGCATGGTCTTACTCTCTTCGATGGTGATGACGCCGTCCTTGGAGACCTTCTCCATAGCGTCCGCTACCATCTTGCCGACCTCATCATCACCGGAAGAAACCGCAGCGACTCTCTCGATGTGCTTCTTTCCGTTGACAGGGGTAGACATGGCCGCGATCTCGGCAACAGCTGCATCTGTGGCCTTCTTCATGCCCTTGCGCAGGACGATGGGGTTGGCGCCTGCCGCCAGGTTCTTCATGCCTTCGTTGATCATGGCCTGAGCCAGGACCGTAGCGGTGGTGGTGCCGTCACCGGCCACATCGTTGGTCTTGGTGGAAACTTCCTTGACCATCTGCGCGCCCATGTTCTCGAAGCCGTCCTCCAGCTCGATCTCCTTGGCGATGGTAACGCCGTCATTGGTGACGGTGGGAGCGCCGTAGGACTTGTCCAGGACTACGTTGCGGCCCTTGGGGCCCAGAGTGATCTTGACTGTATCTGCCAGCTTGTTGACGCCGATGACCATAGCTTCTCTTGCTTCAGCGCCGATCTTGATTTCCTTTGCCATTATAAATGCCTCCGATTCTTATCTATTGCGGTTCTCAAGCGGATTCCGGTCAGTCCTCAATGACTGCCAGGATATCGCTCTGCTTGACTACGACATACTTCTCGTCTTCGCCCAGCTTGATCTCAGTGCCTGCATACTTTCCGTAAATGACCTTCTGGCCGACTTCAACCTGCATGACAACTTCCTTGCCGTCGATCACTCCGCCGGGACCGACCGCGATCACTTCCGCCTGCTGGGGCTTTTCCTTGTCCTGGCCGGGAAGAACGATACCGGACGCGGTGGTGGTTTCAGCTTCCAGCTGCCTGAGCACGACTTTGTCAAATAAAGGTCTTAACTTCATGATTGTGCCTCCTTAGCATTGATACAGACGTTCATGGGACCGTCTGTTTGTTTACAATGTATTTGTTAGCACTCTTTTAACCTGAGTGCTAACTCTGTTAGGTATAATAGTTTCCCTCCCCGGGCTTTGCAACCTCGTTGAGATACCTTATTTCTCGATATTTCTCGTTATTACTCTTATTTTCTCGTCTTTTCTTATTATTCTGTACATAAATCACGAAATATGCAAAAAGGAAGGCCCGGTCCTGACGGACCGGGCCCGCAGGCGATGCGTATGGACAGCGGGCTTCAGAGAAATCCGCGTTTTTTCAGCTGGAACAGCCGGCGCCCAGGGCCTGGAGCCTGCCGATCCTGTCGATCCTGTCGGAAGGATCCGGACTGGCGCTCTTCAGCATCTGCAGGCAGGAGGAACAGGGCGTGCCCATGGTCAGAAGGTCCAGGGCCTCCGCCAGCTCACGGCCGTAGCCGATCCGGCAGGCAAAGGCATCCGCCTCATATTCATTGGCCCTGCAGGAACCGCTGAGAAAGAAGGTCATGATCCCGGTCCAGCAGGATATGAGGAGGAAACAAATGCCCGAGATAAGCAAAATGAACGAGCCGAGGACGCTGCCCATTCTCCCGATGGAGGCAGCTTCCGCCGCGCTCTGCAGGAGAATGGCCCTGATGGCCTCCAGAATGGCCATGATGAAGATCATAAAGATATTGCAGGGTCCGAACAGGATCCGGATCAGGGTATGCTGGAGGGCCAGATGGCCCATTTCATGGGCCAGGATGCCCTGGATCTGGCTGTCGGGAAGAGAGAGCAGGCCCTCCGTGACACCGATGGTATAAATCCCGATGGCATAGGCGTTGGGCTCCGGTTCGCGGATCACCCTGATATGGATCCGGTGAGGCATGAGAGGCTGCTCCCTCCGGGCCCTTTCAAAGACCTCCTCTGCCAGGGGCAGGATCCTTTCCCGCGTGTCCTCCCTGGTGATCCTTCTGGCTCCCCACAAAAGGCAGAGGGCGCTCTGGCCGGTGGGAGCCAGGGAAAGAAGGATGGAGAAGGCATAGATCAGGCCCAGAAACAGGTATCCCCTGAAGTCCCCCGCAAAAGCGGCAAAAAAGATCCCCGGCATGACCAGGAAATTGACGATGAAAAACGCGAAGGTACCGATATTGGAAACCCTGAACAGGTTCCGCATGGTATAGGCCAGTCTCCTCATGATGCTCCTCCTTTCCTGTGCAGGGACCGGAATCCCTGCCCGCTCAGCGTTCTGCGTTTCCGGATCTTACTGCCCTGCCGCCTTCGGAAGCAGTTCCCCTCGCTGGTTCGGAAGACTCCTGTGGAAGCCAAATACCGGAGAAAGGCTCCAGCGCGGCTCCGGATCCGTTTCCGCTTACATTTATATATACTCAAGGCCTTTCCCTCCTCGGTCAGCCCCCCGGAAAAACTGCTGAGCCAGGGAAAGGATCCGGGCACGGGGCCGGAGGGAAGGGCCTCACGCAGATACCATCCTGTACATGAAATAATCGAGGTAGGGAAGGCCATCACTGACCTCCCCCCTCACAGATTCCGTGCATGC
>CAMOUD010000075.1 GCA_946626215.1 uncultured Lachnospiraceae bacterium | reverse complement strand
ATGGGCCGCTGCGTCCTGGTCTTCGCGGCCTGCATCCTGGTCAGCGAGGTCTTCCGGCGGATGCATTTCTCGGAGGCCAATATCATCATGGTCTTCATCCTGGCCACGGTCATCAACTGCCTGATCACCGACCGGAGGATCTACGGGCTGGTCTCCTCCCTGCTGGGCATCTTTCTCTTCAACTACCTCTTTACCGAGCCCAGATTCACCTTCTTTGTCTATGAGACCGGCTACCAGTCCACCTTTCTCATCATGTTCCTGGTGGCCTTTCTGATCGGTTCCCTGGCGGAGACCCTGCGCAAGAAGGCGGAGGAGTCGGCCGACGCCGCCTACAGGACCCAGATCCTTCTGGATACCAACGTTCTTCTGGAAAAGAGCCGGGGCGAGAAGGAGATCCTGGAAGCGGCCATGAGCCAGATGGAAAAGCTGCTGGGGACCAGGCCCGTCTACATGCCCGCGGCCGGGTCCCGGGAGGGCCAGGATCCCGCTCTGGCCCTGTTTCCCCTGGAGGTCCGGGGAGAGACCCTGGGCATCGTCGGCATCTCCCAGCAGTCCCGGGAGCTGGACGCCAGGGAACGGACCCTGATCCAGGCGATCCTGGGCGAGTGCGCCCTGGCCCTGGAGAACGACCGGAACCGCAGGGCCCGGGAGGAGGCCGAGCTCAAGGTCCGGTCCGAGGCCCTCAGGGCCAACCTGCTCAGGACCATCTCCCATGACATCCGGACCCCCCTGACCTCCATCAGCGGTCACGCCGCCAACCTGCTGGAGGGAGAGGAGAGGATCGATCCCCCGCTCAGGAAGGAGCTCTATAAGGATATTTATGAGGAAAGCCGGTGGCTGATCGAGCTGGTGGAGAACCTCCTGTCCATTTCCCGGATCGTAGACGGGGCCATGCAGCTCCAGGTCCAGACGGAGGATATCAGCGACCTGATGGAGGAATCCGTCCACCACCTGTCCGCCAGGGCCAGGGACTATGAGATCCGGGTCCTGCCTCCGGAGGACCTGATCCTGGTCCGGGCGGACGCCCGCCTGATCCTCCAGGTCCTGATCAACCTGATCAACAACGCCGTCCAGCATACTCCGCCGGGGACCCTGATCCAGATCTCCTGCCGGCGCAGGGGAGCGGAGGCCGAGATCAGCGTATCCGACAACGGGCCCGGCATTCCCGATGAGAGCAAGGAGAAGGTCTTCGAGCTGTTTTACAGCATCAGCAATAAGGAAGGGGACAGCGTGCGAAGCACCGGCCTGGGCCTGGGCCTCTGCCGGTCCATCACGGAAGCCCACGGAGGCAGGATCCGGCTTCAGGACAACATCCCCCGGGGCTGCATCTTTACCTTTACCCTTCCTGTCGTGGAGGTAAAAATCGATGAAGAAGCTTGACATTCTGGTCATAGAGGACGATCCGGCGGTCCGTAAGCTGATCCGGACGACCCTGGAGACCCATGGCTACGGCTGTGAATCCGCTGAAGCCGGGGAGACCGGCCTTATGCTGGCCCTGTCCCGCAACCCGGACCTGGTCCTTCTGGATCTGGGCCTGCCGGACATGGACGGCCTGGAGGTCCTCAGGGACCTGCGGGAAAAATCCAACATGCCTGTCATCGTCCTGACGGCCAGGAGCGAGGTCTCCGACAAGATCCAGGCCCTGGACAGCGGGGCGGACGACTATCTGACCAAGCCCTTCTCCGTGGAGGAGCTCCTGGCCCGGATCCGGGTGATCCAGAGGCGGCTGGCCGTGACCCAGACCAGGCTTCCCGGAGAGGAGGTCTTCGTGAACGGGAGCCTGAAGATCGACTACATGCAGGGCATGGTCTATCTGGACGGGGAGCCCCTCCATGTCACGCCCAGTGAGTACAGGCTCCTCTGCGTCCTGAGCCGCAACGCGGGCCGGGTCCTGACCTACCGGTATATATCCCGGGAGATCTGGGGCAATGAGTGGGAGAGCAACATCGCCTCCCTCAGGGTCTTTGTCACGACCCTGCGGAAAAAGCTGGAAAAAAGCGGAGATTCCAGGTCCTACATCCAGACCCACGTGGGGGTCGGCTACCGGATGCTGCGTCTCTGACAGGCCGCAAACAGACCCGGAAAAACGTCTGCCTCAGGATGGCAGGCGTTTTTAATTTGATAGAATCTTTCCCTGCAATATGGTACGATACAAGGACAGACTTTATGACAACGAGGTACATGACATGAACGACAGAAGCCTGCAGGAGGCAAGGAAATATGAGGCTGAGAATCAGGATCTGATTCCCGCCGATCAGCGCCCCCTGTTCCATCTTTCCCCCCGTACCGGATGGATGAACGACCCCAACGGTTTTTCCTGGTATAAGGGTTACTATCATCTCTTTTATCAGTATTATCCCTACACGGACCTTTGGGGCCCCATGCACTGGGGCCATGCCAGGTCCAGAGACCTGGTCCGCTGGGAATATCTGCCGGCCGCCCTGGCGCCGGAGGATCCCTGCGACGCCGAAGGCTGCTGGTCCGGCTGCGCCTTTGAGGTGCCGGAGGGCATTGAAGGGCTTCCTGCCGGAGCCCATGCCCTGATCTACACCGGCCGTACCCTGGTCCGGGAAGGGGACAGGGAGGTCTTTCACCAGTCCCAGTGTCTGGCCTTTGGAGACGGGATCGACTATGTCAAGGACCCGGCCAGCCCGGTCGTGGGGGCCGCCCAGCTTCCTCCGGGCTTCAGCGCCTGTGATTTCCGCGACCCCTTTGCCTGGTGGGAGGAGTCGGAAAGGCTCTTTTACATGGGCGTCTCCGCCATGGACGCCGAGGGAGGCGGCCAGATCCTTCTCTATTCCAGCCCCGATCTGAAATCCTGGACCTATATCGGCATTCTGGAGGGCTGCGGGGGCGGCATCGGCAGGATGTGGGAGTGCCCGGGATTCTTCCGGATCGGAGATACTGCCTTTGTCATCGCTTCGCCCATGGGCATGCCCGCGGAGGGCGAGTTCCAGAACCTACACGGGAACGTGGTCCTGTCCGGGACCTACGATCCTGCCTCCCATCGCTTTGAGAGGCGGGAGGTCCACGTCATGGATTTCGGCCATGACTTTTACGCGGCCCAGGTCACACAGGGCCCTGACGGGCGCGTCCTCTGCGTGGGCTGGATGCAGTCCTGGGAGAACAGCCCGGTCCGGCAGGCACCCTTCCGCTGGTTCGGCATGCAGACCCTGCCCAGGGAGCTGACCGTAAAGGACGGGAGGCTCATCCAGAATCCTGTCCGGGAGATCGAGTCCCTGCGGAAAGATCCCCATGTCTACGAGGGCCTGGTCCTTTCCGGCCGTCTGTCCCTGGCGCCTGTCCGCGGCCGGATGATGGACCTGACCATTCAGCTCCGGGGCGGGGACTACAGGGTCTTCGGCTTTGTCTTTGCCATCGGGGAGGGACACGAGTCTGTACTTTTCTACGAGCCTGAAACCGGCCGCCTGACCCTGGACAGGTCCAGGTCCGGCTACCGGGAGGACAGGATGGGGAACCGGGTCCTCCTGTCCGAGCCCGGCAGGAGGGACCTGAAGCTCAGGATCCTCCTGGACCGGTATTCCATAGAAGTCTTTGCCAATGACGGCCTGCAGACCCTGACCAGTGTGATCCCCACACCGGCCGGCGCAGACGGGATCGCTTTCTTTGCCGAGGGAACAGCGGAGGTGGATATCACCAGTTATGAGCTTGCTGAATAAGAAATCATCCTATCCGTTTTTTACAGGGAAGGAGCTTCCGGAGGGGGCAAGGACCTTTTCCCTCCCCGCCGCCTCTCTCCCCTTTGCCGTAACGGGCGATTTTGCCTCGGAGGCAAAGAACCACTGCGCGGCTGTCTGCATGACCAACCTGGAGCTCTGCCTGAAGGGCGGCCGGGACCGGGAGGGAGTCCGGGAGGAATTCCATCTTTCCCACCGGGTCCTCCACAACGGGCCGGTCTTTACCAGGTCCTTCCGGAACGGCATGCTGGTCCGGTTCCGCCGGGAGGGGATCAGGCTCCTCCAGCAGGTCATCGGCCCCTATGACACGGAGACCATGGAGGCGGCCCTCCTGGCCGGCAGGCCCATGGCGGTCCTGATCATGGCCTCTCCTCTGGACTGGCACTGGGTCACGGCCGTCGGCATGGCAGAGAAGGACGGCAGGTTCTTCCTGCAGATCGCGGACGGCTGGAACAGACGGGCCGACCGCTACCTGTCCGTGGACAGGGACCGCTGCCGGATCATGTCCGTGACGGCCTACAGCCTGGCCCGGGACAGGAAGGGATGACCCATGATAAAAATGACAGTGATGGATATTGACGGGACCCTCCTGCCGGAGGCGGCCGGACAGGTGCCGGAAAGAACGGCCCTGGCCCTCCGCCGCCTGGCGGACACGGGGGTCCTGGTCCTTCTGGCCAGCGGCAGGCCCTATGTGGGCATGGCCCGGGTCTTTTCTCCCATTTCCGACCGCTTCCTCTACAGCTGCTCCGGCGGGGGCTGCGTCATCCGGGGAGGACAGGCCGTGTCGGTCACGCCTCTGGAGGACTTCGCGGAACTGGCCGCCATCCTGCGGAGCCTGGGCAGGGCCTTTACCTGCGATACGCCCTACGGCTGCTATACGGAGAACGCGCCCCGGGCCCTGGTGGAAAGGACCCGGAAGGCAGGCATTGATATTCAGGTCGTGGAGGATATCCTTGCCGTGACAGACCCTGTGATCAAGGTCAGCATCGCCTGCCCGGACGGAGGTCCCTCTGCCCATATGGAAGACCCCCAGATCCTGCGGATCCGGGAGAAGTGGGAGGCCATGGAATCGGGGACCCTCTACATCGACGTAATCAGCCCCAGGGCCGGCAAGGGGGCCGGAGTCCGGAAGGTCAGGACCCTGTACGGGCTGGAGCCGGAGGAGGTCGCGGTCTTCGGAGACGCGGCCAACGACGTCTCCATGTTCAGGGAGACCCCCAACAGCTACTGTGTGGAAACGGCCCCGGGGCCGGTGAGGAGCCAGGCCGCCTTTTCCATCGCCCCTCCCGGGGATTTCGGCGTGACCGCCTATCTGGAGAAGCTGGCTGACGAGGCAGGCAGGAGAGCATGAGCATGGCAGTACCCTATCATTCCTTTTATTTCCAGTGGGAGCTGGCCCTGATGGAGTTCCTGCAGGCCCGCCTGGCGCCCGGCCTTCTGAAGGCGCTCTCCGAGCTTTCCTTTCTGGGGGAATCCGTGCTCCTGGTCCTTGTGCTGGGCTGGATCTACTGGTGCTATGACAAGGAATTCGGCCGCCGGGTCGGACTCCAGATCATCATGGGCCTGGTCTGGAATACCATGATCAAGAACGTGGTCCTTCGCCGCAGGCCCTATTTCGAGAGCGACAGGATCGACCTTCTGAAAAAGATAGACGCGGAGGCGGACGCCTGCGACATGGCCGCCCAGGGATATTCCTTCCCCAGCGCCCACTCCCAGGGAGCCGTCTCCCTTTACGGGTCCATCGCCCTGCATGACAGGAGAAGGGCCGTGACCGCGCTGGCGCTGGTCCTGGTCTTTCTGACCGGGGCCTCCAGGGTGGCCGCGGGGGCCCATTATCCCACGGATGTTCTGGCAGGATGGGGCTTCGGGCTTTTCCTGCTCTTTTTCGTGCCCTGGCTGGAGCGGAGGCTTCCGGACCGCCGGATCTTCTACGGGGTCCTGATCCTGTCGGCCCTGCCGGGCCTCTTCTACTGCGGGACGGAGGATTATTTCTCCTCCCTGGGCCTGCTGCTGGGCTTTGTGCCGGCCATGGTCTTTGAGGAGAAATACGTGCGCTTTTATAAGCCCCGGTCCCTGCAGCGGGCCCTGGCCCGGTTCGCGGGAGGCCTGGCGGGCTTCCTGGTCCTGAATGCCCTGCTCAAGGGAGCTTTCTCCCTTCTGGTCCCCGCGGAGAGCGGCCCCGCCGCCCATGCGGTCAGGGCCCTCCGCTACGCCCTTCTGCTTTTTGCCCTTCTGGGGATCTATCCCCTGGCCTTTGACCGTCCCGGAAAGGACCGTCCGGAGGAGAAGAGGGACGGAAAGGAGCCGGCGGCATGACGGAAAAGATCCTCCTCTGCCGGATCCCTGCCGGGGGAGACATGGAAGCCAGGATCATGCGGGAAGGCCTGTCGGCCGAAGAGGCGGAGGAGGCCCTTGCCGCGGACAAGGACCTGGTCATGGACAGGCTCCTGGCCTACCAGGCCCTGCCGGAAGACAGCAGGCTCCCGGTCCTGTCCCTGGAAGAAAAAAGAAACGGTCCCCTTTCCTGGACCATAGAGGTCCGGACAGAGGAACTTCCTTCGGCGGAGAGCCTCCTCCTCAGAGAGGAGACCGCCCACGCGGCCGTTTCCTGTATCCGGGACGCGGCCAGGGCCCTGGCAGGCTACGCCGGACCGGACCATTTCCATGGCTGTCTTTCCCCAGGCAACCTCTTTCTGACCGGCCGGGGCCTCTGGGTGCCCGGTCTCCCTATGGAGGAGGAGACGGAAGAAGCGGCCCTCCGGCGCATGGCCTTTTCCGCCCCGGATCCAAGGCCCGGCAGGAGGAGCGATGTCTGCAGCCTGGGCCTGGCCCTCCACTATCTGCTGAACCGGGGCATGCTCCCCTTTTCCGGAGAGGAAAGGGATAAGAGGCGGGAGCTCCATTACCGGATCTCCCGGGAAAAACGCCTGCAGGGGACGCCCCTGCCCCCTCCCATGCTGGCGGATGCTGACCTGACCGCCATCATCCGCAGGGCAGCGGCCCCGGATCCCGCGGACAGGTACGCGGGCTGCGCTGACCTGGCCAGGGCCCTGGACAGGTGGCTGGATTCCCATCCCCTTCCGGAGGAGGAGGCCCCGGAGGAGGGAATCTTCACAGAAGGGGGGAAAAGCTACCGGGTCCTGGACGAAAAGGAAAGACGCCGGCTCCTGCCGACAGGCCTGTTTTTTATCCTGGCCGGAGCTCTGGTCTTTTTTTACAACATCATCTTTGGTATTCTCCTTATGGGGATCGGGATCCGGAGGCTGGTCATCCGCTTCCGGGGAAGGGTCCGCTGGTATGGAGAAAACGGACTGGTCGGACGCCTGATCTACAGGCTGGGCGGCATTGACCAGACACCTAAAAGGAGGTAACGATATGAAAATGAAAAAGATAACAGCCCTTCTGGCAGCAGGTCTTCTGGCAGCCGGCGTGATCGGCTGCGGCGGGTCCCTGGGGACGGCAGAGCCCGCTCCGGAGGAAGTGACCGAGGAAGAGGAGGCTGTCGAAGAAGAGGAGGAGCCCGCCGCGGAAGAGGAGGCTCCCGAGGAAGTGACCGAAGAGGAAGAGGAGGTCATCGAAGAGGAGGAGCCCGCGCAGGAAGAAGCGGAAGAAGCGGCAGTCCTTCCGGACGCCTCTGTCCTGTTCAGGATCATGGAAGAAGAGAAGTATTACTATGATTTCGGCGACAGCTATGTCCAGTCCAGACAGGACGCTCCCTTCCTGCAGATCATGGATGTGCCCGGCGGCGAGGACGCTGCCTTTTCCATCCAGGCGGACCTGCAGGCGAAGGCGGAGGCCCTGCGCATGCAGCTGGTCCCCGACTTTGACGCGGGCTCCGAGGCCCCGGATCCGGACTATGTCCGGGAGGCCATCAAGGAGGACGATCTTTCCGGGATCTTCTATGACGGCAGCATCCGGGCCTACCGGGCGGACAGCGCCGTGATCAGCGTCCTTCTTTCCGGTTACTGCGACAATGAGGCCGCGGCCCATCCCACCTCTGCCATGGCGGCCTGGAACTACAGCCCTGCCGCGGGCACGGTCCTGGGACTTTCCGATATAGCTGTGGACCAGAACAACCTGATCACCGTTGTCCTGACCATGATGCGGGAAGAGATCCGGGACAATGAGGACGGCCGCTATGAGGGCCTGCAGGACATCGGCCCCGAAGAGCTTTCCATCTTTGTTGCCGACGGCTCCTGGTACCTGGATGAAGAGGGCCTGGTCATCGTCATCAGCGAAGACATCATCGCCCCCCATGCGGCCGGCTCCTTTGCCTTCCATGTGGACTATGAAGACCTGAAGGGGGTCCTCAAGGACGCCTATATGCCGGCTCCGGAAGGCGCCGAGGATGACAGTTCCGCGGACGTCTCCTCCATGGTCAGGATCGAGAACTTTGCCGACCAGGCGCCCGAAGGCGCCATCGCCGGCATCACCCTGGATGAGGACGGCACCCCCTATGTCCTGACAGCCTCTTCGGAGGTCTATGACTTCCGGGTCTGCCGGGCCGTGTATGAGGATGAGAATGACACGGATCCCGATGAGGGCGGCCGGTTCTTCTCCGCCTCCAGACTGGCAGAGGGCGAATACATCATCCTGAAGGAGATCGTGCCGGAAGGCCTGCCCTCCACCCTGGTCTGCTGGAAGGACGCGGCCGGGACCCTCTACAGGAGGACGGTCTCCATGTCCGGCGAAGACGGCTCCATGCTCCTGACGGCCGCGGACTGAGCGGACTCTGTCCGGGACAGCGACCGGTGCATGAAGACAGGCGCGGTCCCTGCAGGTATCAGGGAACAGCCTGGCTTTTCGAAAGAGGATTCCTGCGGGATTCCCCTTTTCGGATGGCCAGGCTGTCCTTTTTTTACCGGCATCGGCGAGGAACAGGAAAAGCGGCAGGGCAGCCTGCCGGAGGGAGGACCGCTGCGGGTGCCGCGGTCCTTTTCGCGCGGAATTTGTAACCTGACGCTCTTTATTGTATAATAGGCTTCACAGGCCCGGGACCATGTCGGGCCTTCCTTATCATGTCCACAGAAAAGGAGCGAGAATCTCTTATGAAACGATACAGACTTCTGGTCCTGACCCTTCTCCTGTCAGCGGCCTTATCCATATATGTGCCCGCGGCCGTTTCAGGGCAGCAGGCCCTGCCCGCCGGCCTGACGGGCGGCGTCTATGCCGAGAACGGGGCCAAAAGCGGCAAGGTCGCGGACCTGTCCTGGTCCTTCGACGGGACGACCCTGAAGATCACCGGCAGCGGAAAGATCCCTTCCTATAAGACGGACGGGAAATCCAGCTCCGGCGGGGCCGACCTTCCCTGGCTCTCCTTCAGGGGAAAGATCAGAAAGCTGTCCCTGGGAGACAAGGTGACAGGGATCGGCGCCCACGCCTTCTACGGGCTGACGGCCCTGACGGAGGTGACCCTGGGCGAGTCCATCACCGAGGTCCATGAGGGGGCTTTCGAGCACTGCACGGCCCTGAAGAAGGTGGTCTGGAACGCCAAGGACACGGACATTCCCCAGTGGTGCTTTTCCGGCTGCTCGTCCCTGAAGGATTTTTCCGGAAAGAAGTTCACCTCCTTCGGCAAGAAGGCCTTCTATCAGTGCACCTCCCTGGAGACCCTGGACCTCGACACCTACAAGATGGATATGGTGGGAGACAGCTGCTTCGCCGGCTGCACCTCCCTGAAAAAGGTCTGGTTCAAGGGCGACGTGACGGAAATGGGCTCGGACGTCTTTGATGATACCAGGAACGTTTCCGTCTATATTCCCGGCCAGTTCTGGGACGCCTATTACCTGATCCGCTGGGAATACACCAATGTATCCTGGAAGGTGAGCTGGGCGGCGACCCGGCCCCTCCTCTCCTATATAGAGCCCTCCAAGGAAGGCCTGACCATCCACTGGGACGCGGTCGAGGGGGCAAAGGGCTATGTGATCTACCGGTCCGGCGACTATGGAAAGAACTGGAAGAAGCTGGCCGTCAAGGGGACGAAGATCTCCTATACCGACGATACGGCCGAGGTAGGCAAGACCTATACCTATACGGTCAGGGCCCTGAACGGGAACAAGGAGCAGTCCGGATACGATCCGGACGGCCTTTCCGGCCTCCGGCTGGCCTCTCCCGTCATCACCTCTGTCAAGATGGACGCCGGCGGCGTCAGGCTCCAGTGGAAGGCGGTCAAGAACGCCCAGAACTACATGGTCTACGCCTACTATGACGGGGTCTGGGAGACTGTAGGGGCGACGCCGGAGACCTCCTTCTACTATACCGACGCCGTTTCCGGGACCAACTACAAGTTCGCGGTCCGCTGCCTCTCCTCGGATGAAGAGGACCTGATGAGCGGCTACGCGCCCACGGACAAGACCTATTCCTTCGTGGGCATTCCCCAAATCACCAGGGCCACCTGCGGCAACGAGGGCATTACCCTCAGCTGGGACAAGATCGATACCGTCGAGGCCTACCGGGTCTTTGTCTGGAACGGAAAGTACTGGGACAAGCTGGCGGATACCAAAAAGGGGAGCTTCCAGTGGAAAAAGGCAAAGCCGGGCAGGACCTACCGGTTCACCATCCGCTGCGTCACAGCCGACGGAAAGACCTATACCAGCGGCTATGATGACAAGGGCCGGACGGTCCAGTTCCTGAAGACGCCTTCCGGCATCACCCTGACGCCCACCACAGAGGGGCAGAAGGTCTCCTGGGACAAGGTCGAGGGAGCGGAGGCCTACCGGGTCTTCCGCTACACCGGAGAATACTGGGACGCCCTGGCGGACGTGACAGGAACCTCCTGGACCAGGACCACGGTGGAATCCGGCAAGCGCTATGTCTATACGGTCCGCTGCATCACGGCAGACGGAGAGGAATATACCAGCGGCTTCAATCCCAAAGGAAAGAGAGGCCTCTACCTGTCCAGTCCGGTGATCTCCTCCATCAGTTCGGAAGCGGACGGAGCGAAGATCAGCTGGAAGGCCGTGCCCGGCGCCGAGCGCTACCATATCTTCTACTGGAACGGGAAGGAATGGAAGATGATCGGCCATACCACCGGGACCTCCTTTACCTGGAAGGACGCGAAATCCGGCGCCAACTACCAGTACACGGTCCGCTGCGCCAACAAGGACGGGACCGCCTTTACCAGTGATTTCACCAAGGGCAGGTCCGGGACCTTCATCGCGGCCCCCCGGGTGAGCCTGAAGAATACAGAGGCAGGCATCCAGGTATCCTGGAAGGAATGCAAGGGGGCGGCCCGCTACCATATCTTCTACTGGAACGGGAAGGAATGGAAGATGATCGGCCACACCACCGGGACCTCCTTTACCTGGAAGGAGGCCAAAAAGGGAGCTACCTACCAGATCACGGTCCGCTGCGCCAATAAGGACGGGACCGCCTTCACAAGCGGCTTTAC
>CAMOUD010000074.1 GCA_946626215.1 uncultured Lachnospiraceae bacterium | reverse complement strand
CCCGGAGACGGCGGACCTGATCAACCGCACCCATGCGGAGGGGCACAGGGTCATCTGTGTGGGCACGACCAGCTGCAGGACCATTGAGAGCGCGTCGGATGAAAACGGCCTTGTCCATGCCGGCAGTGCCGACACCTCCATCTTTATCTATCCCGGATATTCTTTCCGCACCATGGATGGGCTGATCACCAACTTCCACCTGCCGGAATCCACCCTGATCATGCTGGTCTCCGCCTTCGCGGGCCGGGACCATGTCCTGGCCGCCTACCGGGAGGCCGTGGAAAAGCGCTACCGCTTTTTCTCCTTCGGGGACGCCTGCCTCTTTCTCTGACCAAAGACCGGCGGGACATCCGGAACAGCTCTTTTGAAAACGGAAGAGGGATAAGCGGAGACAGCAGGGCCCTTTCAGCTGTCTGTTCCATGCATAGTCATACGAATACATTTATAAAATTTTCGACCAGTTCCTGGGAGGCGTCCGGGAGATCCTCCTCCGGCACGGGGGAGCCTGGGTCACGTCGGATCCGGGCGTCAGCTATGAGGCCTTTGCCGCCGCCAATATGACCAGCCCCAACGCCGCGGAGATCGATCACATGTCCCGCAGGATGACCATGAAGGCTTCGGATGTGTACAAGGAAGGAGTGGCCGTCTGGGAAGAGGACAGGAAGCTGAAATTCATGGAGGACCGCGGACTGCGCGTCCGGAAGGTCCCCTTCTGCCACGGTTGAGAAGAATTATGAGGGCATCCGGGAGGTGAAGGCAGACGCCGGTGACCTGGAATACATTTCCTCCGCCGGCCTCCGGGTCCTGATGATGGCCGTGAAAAAGACCGCCCATGTGACCCTCTTCCATGTATCGCCCTCCGTGAAGGAAATCTTTGAGACCACAGGCTTCGATCAGCTGATGACCATCGAGGAAGCCTGATCCGGCCCGGCGGCAGCGGATGCGGGAATTATACTGGCAAACTCCTGTCTGATATGGTAGAATACTTTATATTCATGTACTATGATGCGGAGAATATATGGCAAGAAACAGGAAGCCTGTTACGGTCATCGTAGCAGCACATAAAAAATACAGAATGCCTGACGATTCAATGTATCTTCCTCTTCATGTCGGCGCGGAAGGAAAGAAAGCAGACGACGGGTCCGATCTGGAATTCGGCTATCTCAAGGACAACACCGGAGACAACATTTCCATCAAGAACCCCAACTACTGCGAACTGACCGGCCTCTACTGGGCCTGGAAGAATCTTGACTCCCGTTATATCGGACTCGTTCACTACAGACGTTATTTTGCGGGCAGACGCATCAGTCCCGATCCGTTTGGAAGGATACTTACAGAGAAAGAGCTGGCACCCCTCCTGGGCAGATACAGGGTCTTTGTTCCCAAAAAACGGAACTACTATATTGAGACGCTGTATTCTCATTATGCGCATACGCATTACGGGTCCCAGCTGGATGAGGCTCGTCTGATCATTCAGGAAAAGCATCCGGAATACCTGGCCACCTATGACGAGGTGGTGGGACGCAAATACGGATACATGTTCAATATGATGATCCTGCGCAGGGACCTCTTCCGGGAGTACTGCATCTGGCTCTTCGACATTCTTTTCGAGCTGGAAAAGAGGGTCGACGTATCCGAACTGACCTATTTCCAGGGCCGCTTCTACGGCCGGGTCAGCGAGATCCTCTTCAATGTCTGGCTGGAGTATCAGATGCGGAGCGGGCGTCTGAAGCCGGAACAGATCAGGGAATTCCCCTTCATTTACATGGAAAGGATCGACTGGCTGAGAAAGGGCACCTCCTTCCTCAAGGCCAAATTCCTGGGAAAGAAATATGAGACAAGCTTCTGAGAAGGAGCCGAAAACGCAGCGTACACGGGGAATGGCGGCAGAAGTGCTGCGTTCCCCGTTTTCACTTTTTGCAGCCAAAGGAGACAAGATGGGCAGACTGACGCTGGAAGATATCAAAAAGACCGAACTGGACATCCTCCTGGCCCTCCGGGAGGTCTGCCGGACCTACAAGCTGAGATACTGCCTCTGCGGCGGGACCCTGCTGGGGGCCGTCCGCCATCAGGGCTTTATTCCCTGGGATGACGATATCGACGTTTTCATGCCCCGCTACGCCCTCAACAAGCTGATCGCCCTGGAGAGGGACCAGCATGTCCTTCCGCCCCACCTCAAGCTGATCTGCTGGGAGAACGGGACCTTTGACTATCCCTTTGTCAAGATCGTGGATACCAGGACCCATATCCGGCTCCAGTACCTGGAGGGCGGGAACGAGGAGCATATCTGGATCGACGTCCTGCCCGTGGACGGGATGCCCTCTGACGACAGGGAGCTGAAGGCGGTCCTGAAGGCCGCCGGGGTCATCCGGACGGTCCTGGGCCTGAACTTTGCCGTAAAGGGAGAGGGCAAGACCCCCTTCCGCCGCTATGTCAAGCCCTTCCTCATGGGACCCGCCAGGGCCATCGGGACAGACCGGTGCAACCGGGCCATGGACGCCCTGGTCAGGCGCTATCCCTTAAAGAGGAGCGACTACTGCGGCTGCCTGGTCTGGGGCCTCTACGGTCCCGGCGAGCGGATGAAAAAGAATGAATTCATGGAAATGGTCCCTGTGACCTTTGAGGGCCACAGCTTTCCGGCCATGTCCTGCTGGGATTCCTACCTGAGGGGCCTCTACGGGGACTACATGCAGCTTCCCCCGGAGGAAAAGCGGGTGACCCACGACATGGACGCCTGGATGGACGACGACATATAAAAGGAGTCAGCTTTGAATTATTTTATTCAGGAAGTGATCAACGACGAGGGCCTGCAGCGGTCGGCCGGCATCAAGGCCCGGGATGACATAGACGCCATCCTTCTGGAACAGGGCTATAAGCCCATCTGCATCGAGATGGACCAGAACGCCAGGAACAGGGCCGGGTCCCTGAAGAGAGCGGCGATCCATGTGGAGATCGCCTCCCGCTGGAAAAAGGAGCTGAAGGCCCTGGGGAAGGGAGATACCCTCCTGATCCAGTTCCCGGTATCCTCCCATTCGGTCCTTCTGGCCCCCCAGGTCCTGGCCTGCCAGAGAAAGGGGGTCCGGGTCGTCCTCTTTATCCATGACCTGGAGCTTTTCCGGCACATGAAGAGGAAGGACGTGACCATGGCCGCCAAGGTCCGGATCCGTCTGGAGGAAGGGAGCCTTTTAGAGAACGCCGATTATATCGTGGCCCACAACCGGTCCATGCGGAAGCAGCTGATCCGGATGGGCTTTGCCCCGGACAGGATCCTGGTCCTGGGGATCTTTGACTACCTGATCCCGGACTATGACGAAAAGATCGGGGACAGGAAGGCCCCTTCCCCGGACCTGCCCGTCTGCGTGGCCGGAGCCTTCAGGCCCAACAAGTCCGGCTATATCTATGACCTGCCGGACAACGTTCCCTTCAACCTCTACGGCATCGGCTACGAGGAGAAGGGCGCGGCCAACGTCTCGTATCACGGGTCCTTCCCGCCCGACGACCTTCCCTTCGCCATGGAGGGGAGCTTCGGCCTGGTCTGGGACGGGGATACGGCGGATACCTGCGGCGGGACCTATGGAGAATACCTGCGGATCAACAACCCCCATAAGACCTCTCTGTATCTGGCGTCCGGCCTCCCGGTCATCATCTGGGACCAGGCGGCCCTGGCGGATTTCGTGGAATCGAACGGATGCGGCCTGGCGATCGCTTCCCTGACCGAGCTCAGGGAGGCCCTGGACAGGGTGACACCGGAGGAGTATGCCGAAATGGTCAGAAAGGCCCGCCGGATCTCCTCCAGGCTCCGCCGGGGCGGCTATACGGGCCGGGTCCTGGAAAGACTTGCTGAGGCGGACTGACAGCCTATGATCTATAAAAGCTTTGACAACCAGATCCTGGAGGTCCGGTCAGACCCGGTCAGGATCCATCTGGAGGAGCTCCTGGTCCTGCCGGGGATCGTCCTCTGGGCCATCCAGCAGTACGCGGATGATACGGGCTTCGAGGCCATCCTGGGAGGGACGGTCCTGACCGGCATCCGTTTTCTTGCCATGCTCCTCTTTGTCCTCTGTATCCTGCTGACGGAGCGGCACTTCACCCTCCGCCTCCTGGCCCTGCTGGGGGCAGGGGCCGCCTTTGTCATGGTCCTCCAGAACATGGCGGGAGACGGGATCCGGCTGATCCAGCTCTTCCTCCTGGTCCTGGCCATGCGGAACGTGTCCTTCAAGCGGATGTGCCGGGTCATGTTCTGGTCCTGCCTGGTCCTGTTCTTTCTGGTCCTTTTTTCCTGGTGGACGGGCCTGATCTATGAGCCCCCCATGTCCTATGAATCGGACCGGCTCCGGGAGTACCTGGGCTATATCTATCCCTCCTTCGGGCCCATCAAGTTCGTCAACATCGTCTTTGCCGGCTGCTACGGCTATACGGACCAGAGCCGGATCAGGGCCCGGGACGGCCGGAGAAGGGGCCTGCCCTGGAGCGTGCTTTTCTTCTTCTTTGCCGTGAACGCCTGGCTCTACGCCATGACGGACACCAACCTGGTCTTCTATATCGTGGATCTCTTCCTGATCCTCTATATCCTGACCGTCAAGCTGGACCTGGACCTCTTCGCCGACCGGCTGCCCGCGCGGATCCTGTCGGTCCTGGCCTTTCCGGCCATGTTCCTGCTCTCCCTCTGGATGACGGTCTCCTATGATCCGGAGATCGAATTCTGGAAGAACCTGGACAACTTTTCCCACAGCCGGATCCGCCTCCAGAACCAGGCCTTTACCACCTACGGCTTCCACATGTTCGGCCAGTTCCTGGAGCTCAATCCGGACCAGTCGGATATGAAGACCTATTTCTATATTGATTCGGGCTACATGAAGACCCTGTTCAGCTACGGGATCCTTTTTGCCATCCTGGCTGTCCTGGTCTATGTCCTGATCTTCCGGGCCGCCGTGAAGGCGGGGGACAGGATCATGGCCTCCATGATGCTCTGCATGGCTTTTTACAACGTGTTCAACAACCTGATGATGACAGCGATTTCCAACTGTACCTTCCTGGCAGTCTGGTATGCGGTCCGCGTTCTCAGGGACAGGCGGGATGAGCCGCTTCTGAAAGGACAAGGCAATGGCTGAATCCAGACCCAGCATCAAACTGAATTTTCTTCTGAGCACTGCCTACCAGGTGCTCCTGATCATCCTCCCCTTTATCACGGCCCCTTACTTTTCCAGGGTCCTGACCCCGGACGGCATCGGCATCAACTCCTATACGACCTCCTACCAGACCTACTTCTCCATGCTGGCGGCTCTGGGCACCATGTCCTACGGGACCCGGGAGATCGCCAGGGCCCGGGATGATCTGGAAAGGCGCAGCCGCCTTTTCTGGGAGATCGAGCTGATGACGGTCATCACCTCCCTGATCGCCCTGGCGGCCTGGGTGGTCTTCATCCTTTTCATCCCCCGCTACAAGACCTTCTACATGGTCCTGTCCATGGGGATCCTGGCCACCATGTTCGACATCTCCTGGTTCTTCAACGGACTGGAGCAGTTCAAGTTCACGGTCACCCGGAACGCGGTCTTCAAGATCCTGGGCGTGATCTGCCTCTTCCTCTTTGTCCGGAGGAAGGAGGACCTCCTCCTGTATACGGCCATCCTGACGGCATCGACCCTGGCCGGTTCCATCTCCATGTGGTTCTACGTGGGCCGCTTTACGACAAAGGTGGATTTCAGGACCCTGAAGATCAGGCCCCATTTCCGGGAGACCCTGATCTACTTCGTCCCCTCCATCGCCACCTCGGTCTATACGGTCCTGGACAAGATCCTGATCGGAGCCATCACCCAGAATACCCAGGAGAGCGGCTTCTACGAGCAGACCACCAAGATGATCAATATGATGAAGGCCCTGACCTTTACATCCCTCAACAACGTGCTGGGGGCCAGGATCTCCTACCTCTTTGAAGGGAAGAAGTATGAGGAGATCCGGGGACGGATCCGGATGTCCATCAACTACATCCTCTTCATGGGCGTGGGCATCTGCTTCGGCCTGATCGGAGTGGCCGGCCGCTTTGCCCCTCTCTTTTACGGCGAGGACTATGCCCGGGTCGGCGACATGCTCATGCTCATGAGCCCCATCGTCCTGATCATCGGCATCAGCAACTGCCTGGGGTCCCAGTACTATACCCCTTCGGGCAAGAGGAGCCTGTCCGCCCGCTTTATCGTGGCCGGCTCCATCACCAACCTCTGCCTCAACGTGCTCCTGATCCCCCGCTTTATGGGCATGGGCGCCATCGCCGCCTCCCTGATCGCGGAGACCCTGATCACGGCCCTCTATCTCCGGTACTGCAGCGGCTACCTGACCCTGTCCGTCCTGGCTGAGGACGGCTGGAAAAAGCTGGCCGCGGGCGCCCTTATGCTCCTGGTCATCCGGTTCATGGATCCCCATTTGGGATCGAACCTGATCGCCGTCCTCCTGGAGGTCCCTGTGGGCGGGGCTATCTACCTGATCCTCCTGTATCTCATGAGGGACAGCTTCATGAAGGACTTCATCATGGGACGGATCCTGGGAGGTCTCATCAGAAAACTGAAACGGAAAGGAAACAGATCATGAACAATCCCGAGCGTTACGAATACGACGACAGAAACTATGTCCGGGAGGTCAGCCTCAAGCACCTTCTGGTCAGGGCCCTCCGAAGATGGAAGATCGTGGTCATCGGGGCCCTGGTGGCGGGCCTTGCCTTCGGCGCCTTCAGCATCTACCGGGGACGGAAGATGAAGGAGGCCATGAACGCCGCCTACGAGGAATATGAGATCGCCCTGGAGAATTACAACGCCTCCATGGAGGAGCTCCAGTCGGAGATCGCCTCCTTCCAGGACCAGATCGCCATGCAGCAGGACTATCTGAATTCCTCCATCGTCAATTCCATCAACCCCTATAAGGAGCAGATGGCCTCTGCCCAGCTCAACTTCACCCTCCAGGATGAGGAGGGCGCTGACGGGGACGCCTACAAGGTCATGCTGACCAGCTCCCTGGTCCGCAGCTACGGCGTCTATATCCTGGACCTGATGAACTATGCCAAGGCCAGCGAAGAACTGGGGATCGGCCGCAGCGCCATCCGGGAGATGATCTCTGTTTCCTACGCGGACGGCACCAACGTGGCCCTGGTCTCTGTCCGCCATGACGACGGGGAGGTATCGGGCAAGATCCTCGACTATATCATCGAGGAGCTCCGGGACAACAAGCCCATCTTTGAGGCCGAGTTCGGCCCCCATACCATGACGGTACTCCACCGGGACGTCCATGACAACATCGACAAGACCCTGGCCAATTCCCAGGCCACCAGAGGCGATATCATCACCGCCCTGACCAAGTCCATGACATCGGTCCAGACCACCATGAATTCCATGGAAAAGCCGGCGGAGGTCACCCGGTATTCCAGGTCCTGGCTCCTTCGGAACGCCATGATCATGGGCGTCCTGGGCCTGGTCCTGGGAGGCTTCGGCATCACTCTGGCCCTCATGCTCCTGATCCTGGCCCGCGGGACCCTGGTCACCGGGTCTGAGATCAGCCGGCGCTTCAGGATCCGCTGCCTGGCGGACCTGGCCGGCAGGGACACCTGCGATTCCCTGGCCGCCAAGCTGGAGAACATCGCGGCCCGGGGCGGCTACAAGCGCTTCCTGATCATTTCCTCCCTCAAGGGCAAGGAGCTTTCCTCCCTCCGGGAGGAGCTGGCGGGCGCTGCCAAAGACGGCTCCCTTTCCTTCTCCGTCGCGGGCAAGGCCGGGTCCGATCCGGACTCCGTCCGCAGGCTCCGGAACTATGACGCCTTTATCATTGCAGAGAAGGTGGGCCAGAGCCGCTACAACGACGTGGTCCGCATGATCGAGGGCATACCGGATACCGGCAAGGAGGCCGTAGGACTGGTCATGCTGGGATAAGGGGCAGCAGCCGGATACGCGCAGGATATGACATCAGAAAAAAGGCCGGGAGCCCTGGGGCCCCGGCCCTTTTTTCGAAAAGGCGGTCTTTATGGGAAAACGACTGATACGGGCGGCGGCCGCGGCGGCTGCCCTTGGCATCTGCTTTTTCATATGGCGCTGGGCAAAGGCGCCCGGGCCCGGTCCCCTGCCGGAGGCCGGGGATTCCTTTTACGGGATGGGCGTCCTGGAGGAGGAAGACCTCCGGGCCCTCCTTCAGGACCGGCGGGAGACGGGGGCCGGAGAAGGTGACCTGGTCTGCCGGGGGATCCCCTGTCCCCGGGACCCGGAGGGCCTCTTCCATGTCCCGGTCCTGGACCTGGGGACAGGCGGGGAGACGGATCCCGCGGACCAGATCCTCTGGCCCGGCAGGGAGGGCCGGCTCTATGTCTGCAGGGAGGCCCTGCCGGAGGACATCCGGGCCCTGACCGCGGAGGGGAAGCCTCTGGAGGCCTGGCGGATCGGGGAGGAGGACTATTCCAGGCTGGAGGTCCTCCCCACCGGCCTCCCCATCCTGACCCTGACCTATGATGAGAGGGATCCCATCCGGGGCAAGGAGGACCACCAGGGGGTCCTGGCCCTCTTGTCCGGGGACTCCGCCTCCTCCTGGGAGACGCCCTGCCTCTTTCATATGCGGGGCAACACCTCCACCTTTTATGACAAGAAATCCTACAGGGTCAGCCTCAAGGACGAAAAGGGGAAGAAGAAGGCCATGGACCTTCTGGGGATCCGGAAGGACGACGACTGGATCCTCAATCCCCTCCTGACCGACACCTCCCGGATCCGGGAGAAGACGGCCTATGAGCTCTGGGCCTGTATGCAGGAGATCCTGGGAAGGAGGGACTTTTCCTCCGGGATCCGGTACGCGGAGGTCTTCATGAACGGAGAGCCGGCCGGGATCTACGGCCTCATGGTCCCGGTGGACAAAAAGCTCCTGTCCCTCCGAAAGGGAGACCTTCTCTACAAGATCAATACCTGGGAGGTCCCTTCGCCTGAGGAATACGCCGAGTACGCCTTCCAGGAGGAGGTCCTGAAGCCGAACGGGATCTCCTATATGGACCTCAAGTATCCAAAGCCCGGCAGCGGCTATTTCAGCTGGCAGGTCATGGAGGACTGGCAGGGCTTTGTCTACGGGGACCTGGCCCTGGAAGACCTGGAAGAGAAGGGGCTTTCTGCCGACAGGGAGTCCCTGGCCGTCTATACCCTCTTCTGCATGCTGACCCACGCCATGGACAACACCTGGAAGAATTCCTTCCTGATCGCCCGGAGGCAGGAGGACGGGACCTATGTCCTGGGCCGGACCATCTGGGACCTGAACTATACCTTCGGGGACATCTTCGCCGGGACCGTGGAGGACTTCTATACGGATTTCAGGCCGGACACGGCAGAGGCCCTGGTCCCTTACAAGGATACGCCCTATGACTGGCAGAAATGGGCCGGGGAGGACCCGGAGGAGGCCGGAAGGCTCCTGAAAAAGACCTGGACCAACCTCCGGGAGGGGGGCCTGACTCCTTCCCTGGCGGAGGACCTGATGGACAAAAACGCCGGGATCCTGGAGGATTCCGGCGCCATATCCAGGGAAAGGATCCTCTGGCCCGAACCGGGGGCCGACGGATCGGCCGCCCCGCTGAAGAAGTGGATCCGGGCCAGGTTCTCCTATCTGGACGAGTATTTCGGTTATCCGGCCTCCTGATCGAAGAGGCGGGCAGGAAGGCGGCCGATCAGGACAAAGGCTCCCAGGCCCACCAGGATGCCGGCCGCCATGCCCGACCCGATGAGGACGGGGGCGTAGGCGATCAGGGAAGGAGAGGAGACGGTCAGGATGGCTGCCAGGAGCTGGCCCATGTTGTGGGAGACCCCTCCGGCCAGGCTGACGCCCAGGACGGAGAAGAGGCCGGTCCTTTTGAGGGCCAGCATGACGGCAAAGGAAAGCAGGCTCCCCGCCAGGGAGTAGACCATCCCGGTCAGGCCTGAAAAGAGGAGACCGGCCAGGAGGACCCGGACCAGGCCGGCGGCCAGGGCGTAGCCGGCGTCCATCCGGTAGAGGGCCACCAGGACCACCAGGTTGGCCAGGCCCAGCTTGACCCCGGGCACGGGGCTCTGCCAGGGCAGGATGGCCTCCAGATAGGAAAAGACCAGGGCCAGGGAGGCCAGCATGGCGGACAGGGCGATCCGGCGGGCGCCGGAGGGCCTCCTTCCTTTATCGGACGATGGCATCGACATCTTCGCCGTCACCTCCTCCCGTGATCTCCGCGGCCACCCGGGCGGGCAGGCAGACAATGGTCTGGCCGGTCAGGGAGACCCTGCCCGTACGGACGCAGACCTGGCTGCGGCAGTCGGCTTCCTCCATCCGGAGGCTTCCGTCTTCTATGACCAGGATGTTGGTATGGCCGTCCCGGCGGATCTCGATCCTGGCGTCCTCGGAGAGGGGCCAGGTCCCGTAGAGCTTTCCTTCCACCGTGACCCTGACCTGGCTGCCCCTTTCCCGGGCTCCGAAGAGCAGGGGGAGGGAGAGGGCCGCCAGCAGGCAGAGGGCAAAGAGGACCAGGTCTGCCCTGGTCAGAATGGATCTGATCTTCATAGTATTTTCTTCCTTGCTTGCGGGGGTCCCGGCCGCGCGGAAGGCGGACGGGCCCGGAAATCATTATAGCACGGGCGGCTTTCTACCGGTGGTGGAGAGCTGAAAAGTTTTGAGAGAATCGGTTGACAGATTGGGGGCTTGCTAGTAAAATAACATTTGTCGCGCAGGAGTGGCGGAATGGCAGACGCGCAGGCTTCAGGTGCCTGTTCAGGTCAACTGAGTGTGGGTTCAAGTCCCATCTCCTGCACTGTCTTCCTTCTGGAAGGCAGGCCTACAATTTCATAATTCATATATGCGGAAGTGTCGGAACTGGCAGACGAGCAAGACTAAGGATCTTGTGCTGGCTACAGCGTGTGGGTTCAAGTCCCATCTTCCGCACTGTATGCAGGAGTGGCGGAATGGCAGACGCGCAGGCTTCAGGTGCCTGTTCAGGTCAACTGAGTGTGGGTTCAAGTCCCATCTCCTGCACTGTCTTCCTTCTGGAAGGCAGGCCTACAATTTCATAATTCATATATGCGGAAGTGTCGGAACTGGCAGACGAGCAAGACTAAGGATCTTGTGCTGGCTA
>CAMOUD010000073.1 GCA_946626215.1 uncultured Lachnospiraceae bacterium | reverse complement strand
CCAAGACCCTGGACTTTGACAGGACCATCTCCATCACCAACGGGATGCCCATCCTCAGGACCAGCGTGGACCACGGGACGGCCTTCGACATCGCCGGCAAGGGCCTTGTCAGTCCCGTATCCATGATCGAGGCCATCCGTCTGGCCGCCCTCTACGCTCCCCGCTTTGTCAGGGGCTGATCCATCTCCCAGAAAGCAGAAGGGCCGGAGGCACCCGCCTCCGGCCCTTCTGCTCCTTTTTCTTTCAGGTCTGCCTGGTCCGGACCCCCTTCTTGTTTCGGTTGACGCCGGTATAGCGGTAGCTGGCCCCGGGCCTGCCCACGCTCCTGGGCGTCCCCTCCTGCCATTCCTCATGGTTGTTCTCGATCCGGCCGGGCACGATGTAGCGGTTCCTGATGAATCGGCGGAAATTCCCGATGTCATAGGTCCTGCCCGTCACGGCCTCATAGATCTGCCTCAGCTGGGTCAGGGTAAAGCGGTCCTTGTCTGGGAGGAACTCAAAGGCGATGTCCGTATAGTCGATCTTGCCGGCCATCCGGTCCATGGCGGTCCGGATCATATGGGCATGGTCAAAGGCGATCTCTTTCATATCAAGGACCACGCTGCCGGACCTGAAGCGAATCTCCTCCTCGTCCCTGACAATGTCAAAGAGCATGGCCTTGCCCTTCTCCTCCCCCTGCTTGAAGCGGAGGCGGCCGGCGGGCACCATGGCTATGTAGGCCACGGTGATGATCCGCATGCGGGGATCCCTGTCCAGGGCGGAAAAGGTATAGAGCTGCTCCAGAAAGATCCCTTCGGCCCCGGTCTTGTCCCGGAGGGCCCTGGCAGCGGCTTCCTCCGCCGTCTCCTCCATGTGGATGAAGGTGCCCGGCAGGGCCCACTTGCCTGCAAAGGGCGGCTCGGTCCTCCGGACCAGAAGGATCCGGAGAACAGTCCTGTCTGTGGTAAAGACCAGGACGTCCGAGGTCAGGGACGGCCGCTCATAGTCTGAGGGATCATAGGTCCTGAGGAATTCCTCCTCTGACAGGACCTGGTCTGTCCTGTTTCTTCTATCTTCCATGGCCTTGCCTCATCCTCCTTCAGGCATCCGCTTCCAGCACTTCCCGGGTCAGTCCCAGGAGGACGGAGGGAGGTCTTCCCGTCCGCTCCATGCAGGAGCTGATCTTGTCCGCCAGGGTCAGGATAAATCCTTCCCTGTGACGGGGAGGAAGGAAGGTCAGAGGCCACATATGATGGGCAATTGCGTCCTCCACCAGGGGATCCTCTTCTTCTGTCAGGGCCCGGAAGGCCAGAACGGAGTCCCCGGGGTGCCGCTGGCAGCACTGGACCTCATTGGCGTACTTTTTCTCTCTTCCCAGGATCCCCAGGTCATGACAGAGGGAGGATACCACAACGGCCCTGAGGTCCGTCCTGACGTGCTTCCTCTGAAGCAGAAGACAGATATAAATGCTGACCACAGCCACGGAAAGGCTGTGCTGGGCCACCGTCGATACAGCGTGATGGGTCTGGTCCCAGGCCGACCGGAACAGGTCTGACCGGAGGATGTCCCCGCCGTATCGGAAGAGGATGGCGCGGATCTCTTCCTGCATGATTTCTCCTTCCAGGCCCCCGTGGGCCTTCGGGTAAAGATTAGTGCATCTGATGTTCTTCCGTCAGGATGTCCGCCCTGGTCATTCTCGGGGACCGGCTTTCCTGGCCGGCCGGAAGGATTTCCGGGGGGATTTTCCCCGGATCCCGGCCATCTGCTATCCTGCGGCCAGTGTATCATGAAAGGAGGGCTTTCGATGAAAATCAGATGCAGACTGAAAGGCCATGACTGGGCCGGATGTGTCTGCCGGTCCTGCGGCAGGACCCGCCACATCTTTGAAGTGAGCGGGATCGAATCCTATCCGGCAGACGGCTGCAAGTGGTCGGTCTCCGACCCCTGTATCGGCCCCTATTGCGGCACGCCCTGCGACAGCTGGTATCCCGGAAGGGCGGGGAAGACCGTGATCACAAAGACCTGCCGGTCCTGCGGCAGGACCCTGACCGAAGAGGAATATGAAACGTCCTGACAGTCAGTCCCCTTCGATGCCTTCCAGGATCGCCCGGACGGTCTCTTCCCGCTGGGCCGCGGCCGGGATCAGGGCCCTGCCGTCCCCCTTCTGGTCTCCGTAGCTGCCGAAGCCTGCGTGGTTGCCTCCCTCGATCACATGGAGGACCAGATGATCCGGCGCGAAGTCCTCTCCCTCTTCGATCTTCTTCCTGTTCACCACCAGGTCCTCGGACCCGTAGACCAGGACCTCCGTCAGAGAGTCCTCCAGGTCCCGGGTGGGATAGGCCGCCAGAAGGACCAGGCCCTTCAGGGAATCCCCGTGGTCCGAGGCGTACCAGGCCGCCATGGCCCCGCCCAGGGAATGGCCGCCCACATACCAGTCCTCATAGGCCTCCTCTTCCATGATCCCGGAGGCGGCGTCCGTGTCCAGAATGGCCAGGCCGAAGGGCACCTCCGCCAGACAGACGTCCATGCCCTCTCCGGCCAGGAGGTGAAGGAGGGGCGCGTAGGCCTCTGCCTGGACTTTGGCGCCGGGATAAAAGACCAGGGCCCTGTCTTTGGATGGACCGTCAAAGAGATAGCCGTAGTCCCTTCTTTCGACCCGGACGGCATCATCGGACATAAGGGCCTCCAGGGCCGCCTCATCCGCCCTGTAGGAGTCGGATACATAGATGCCGAAGACGGCCGCCGGGACCAGAAGGACCAGCAGGATCCCTGCCAGGACTTTTTTTATTTTCACGGATGTGCCTCCTTTCCCTGCAGGGCAGCGGAGCCTCTTCCCTTTCCGCCTCTCCGGTATACAATGGTCTCAGGAAGGCCGGGAAGACGGAAGGAAAAAAGGTGCTGACATGAAAAAAAGAAAAAGACCGCCCACGGCCCGGGAGCTGGACAGAAAGCGGCAGATCTCCCAGGGCAGGTGGATGGGACGGGGATCCGTCCACAAAAGCAGAAAGACCTACAGCCGCAGGGCCATGAAGGAGGCCCTCCGGCGGGATCAGGACAGCTGAAAAGAGACAGATGCCAAAAGCGCGGCATCTGTCTCTTTTTCCGTCTGCGCCTTTACGGGAGACGGGTCAGGGAGTCTTGAAATGCCAGAGATAGTCAGCCTTCAGCTGATCGGGCAGGGGCACCCATTCCTGCTCGCCCGCCTGGATATACCACTGGTCCTCATCATAGTCATATTCCATCCAGCCGTAGTCGCCGTAATTCGAGGAAATGCCCTCATACCAGTACTGCCAGACGCCGTACTCCTCGTTGAACCAGAACCAGCACTCGGTCTCGGGATCGTAGTAGTCCTCTCCGTCCAGGTAGCAGGTCCGTCCGATCTCCTCCACGTAGATGCTGTCCGAGATCTGGTCCACGGCCACGAACTCTTCCTCTCTGTCCCGGATCACGCCGGAAACAAAGCTGATGAAGAACATGGCGGCCAGGATGATCACGATGGCCAGCAGGATGACCTTAAATCCGCCTCCGGACCTCCCGGTCTCTGATCCGGAATAGGAAGAAGCGGTCTCCTGGGCCTTTTCCCTTACGTCGATCTGGAGGGGCGCCCCGCAGTTCTCGCAGTTGGGGGCCAGGCCTTCCTTCCACACGACCTTGGTCTGAGACCCGCAGTATTCGCAGGTCAGGACCGTTTCCTCATTTTCCACCACCACGTTCCTGTAGCGGTTGCCATCCTCATCATAGTAGCCGGCCTCAAAGGTCCGTCCCTCCGCGTTGGTCCAGGAGTTGGGATAATAGACATAATCATGGGACCGGCCGAAGAGCCGCATGACCGTATAGGCAGGGACCATGGGCACAAAGCCGGTGGGCTGGTTGCGGCGGGGCCTGGGCTGGGGCGGGGGCGGCGCGGAAGGCCTGGTCCCCCTTCCCGTTCCCATGGGACGGCCGGAGGGCCTGGTCCCGGTCCGGGAACTGGAAGCGTGTCCCGAAGGTCCCCGACGGCCGGAGCCGGAAAAGCCCGAGCTCCTGGAGGAGGAGCTTCGGTAGCTGGAGGAGCTTCTGGAAGAAGAACTTCTGGAGGAAGAGCTCCTGGAAGAACTGGAATGACTGGAGTGGCTGGAGCCGGAATGACCTCTGGGGGGCATGGGGAAACCTCCTTGCAAGCGCGAAAAGAATATCTGATCCTGTTACAAGGCCATTATAGCACAGGATTCCTCCCGGGGACCGGCATACCTGTTAATCCCCCGAGGGCCTTTTCCCTGCTTTTCAAGGCCCCTGTCCGCCATGTATAATGCAGGAAAGGACGGAAAAAGACCGCCCCGGAACACCTGAAGGAAGCAGCTGAAAGGACAGGCCATGGACATCGGAATCAAAGGAAGCATAGACCGGACTGTGGAAAGAAAGGACCTGGCCCTGCATGTGGGCAGCGGGACCGTCTCCGTACTGGCGACTCCCGTTATGATCGCCTGGATCGAGGGCGCGGCCGCCTCTTCCGTCCAGGACCTCCTTCCGGAGGGCAGGACCACCGTGGGGACCCTGATGCAGGTCACCCACGAAGCCGCGACCCCGGAGGGCATGCGGGTCCATGTGGAGACAGAGCTGACAGCCGTTTCCGAAAACGGAAGGGGCCTGACCTTCTCCGTAAAGGCCTGGGACCAGGCGGGCCTGATCGGCCAGGGGATCCACGAACGGGTCATTGTGGACAGGGACCGGTTCGAAAAGAGAGCCCTGGAAAAGGCAGGCATATAAGCGCGTCCCGGAAACGGACGGGACAGAAAGGAGCAAGCAGGATGGAAACCGGAGAAATCCTGATGGACCTTGCCGCCCTGGCAAAAAAAGACCCCTGCCTGAGGCAGAGGCTCCTGGCGACCGCGGACGATCCCCATCCCCTGGCAGCCCTCTGCCGGATCGCCGGAGAGAAGGGCTATGAGCTTTGCGAGATGGACCTGATCACGGCCGGCGAGTCCTACTACGCCGCCATGCGCCGGTCCACCAACGGAGGCGGGGAGAACTCCCCTCTCCTGGCAGGAGAAGACGATTATTATGAACTCTTTCTGGCAGAGCTGCGCGCCCAGGAAGAGCAGGGAGGAGCCTTATGAAAACGATCTATCTGGCAGGCGGCTGCTTCTGGGGCACCCAGAAATTCTTTGACCAGTTCCCCGGCGTCCTGGGGACCCGGGTGGGCTACGCCGCCGGCATTTCCGGAGGCCGCAGGTCCGAACGGTCTCTTCCCGCGGGAAGGGCCCCCTCCTATCAGGACGTCTGCCGGGGAAGCGGCCACGCGGAGACGGTCCGGGTCGACTTTGACGAGGCCCGCCTCTCCCTGGAAGACCTTCTGGCCTATTACTTCCTGTCCATCGATCCCCTCTCCGTCAACCGTCAGGGCAATGACCGGGGGATCCAGTACAGGACCGGGATCTACTATGATGACCCCTCCCTTCTGGAGGGGATCCGGACAGTCTGCAGGAAAAAGGAACAGGAGCTGGGCCGGCCCCTGGCCGTGGAGGTCCTTCCCCTGGACCGGTTCTGGGACGCCGAGGACTACCACCAGAAATACCTGGACAAGAATCCCGGAGGCTACTGCCACATCCCTTCCCGCCTCCTCCATCTGGATCTGGACCGATCCTGATGGTCACGCTTGTTTCAATTCCCTGTATCTCCGCCTATATCTCCCACAGAAAAAAGTCAGCAGGCTCCGGGTCAGAGCCTGCTGACTTTTTTGTATCCGGGGGCCGCGAAAGCTCCGGCAGAAAGGGATCCTCCCTCTTCCCTGCCCGGGCTTCCCCGGGCCTCTTAGAGGAGAGGGCAGATGGTCTCCCGGATCAGGGCCAGGGTCTCCGGGGTATCATGGTGGTCCGCCTGGAGGGCGATGACGGCCCCTGTCTCCGGCAGGACCAGGATGAACTGGCTCTCCCGCCCATAGGCCCGGAAGCCCTCTCCTTCATTGATCCAGAACCAGTAGCCGTAGCCCTGCTCCTCTTCCCGGGAGCCTCCTCCCGGGCTGATGGGCCTGGAGGGCGCCTGGCGGGAGGAAGCGGCCCGGATATAGCCCTCCGACAGGATCCGTTTCCCCTGCCAGAGGCCCCCGTCCGCGTAAAGCCATCCCAGGGCGGCCATATCCTCCACCCGCATCCAGAGGCCCGTGGCCCCGATCAGGTGGCCGAAGGGATCCTTTTCCCAGCGGGGACGGGGAAGGCCCAGGGGGTCAAAGACCTCCTGTCCCAGCCAGGTCTCCAGGTCGGCGCCGACCGCCTTTTCCAGCATCCGGCCCGCCAGATAGGGGCACTGGTTGCCATAGACAAAGGCACTGCCGGGCTCATATTCCATGGGCAGGGAAAAGACATGGGCCAGCCAGTCCTGCCTGCCCTCGGGGGTCTTTTCCAGCTCCCTTCTCTGCTTCTCCATCATGTAGGACCTGCCGTGGCCGCTGGTCATGGTCAGCAGGTGCCGGAGGGTCACCCGGTCCCAGCGGGGGTCCGGATCCGGTCCCATGAATTCCGGAAAATAGTCGGCCGGCCTGTCGCCCAGGCCCATCAGGCCCCGGTCCAGGGCTATGCCCACGCCCGTGGAAAGGACGCTCTTGGCCGCGGAATACACGTTATGGAAGGCCTCATCGTCGAAATGGCGCCTGTCCAGGGTCTCTCCCCTGGAGATGACCTGGGCCGCGAAGAGCCTGATGCCCTTTTCCTCCGCCTTCCTGACAAATCCATCCAGAAGCATCCGGATCTCCTTTCCGCCGGCCCTGCCTCCGGCCGGTCCTCTTATCCCCTGTTCCTGTAGGGGCTGGTCTCAGGGTCTTGAATGAAAACGGCCACTCCCTCGGGCACCAGGTCCGAAGTGTCCTCTCCCCTCTCCAGCCTGTCCTTGATCTGGGTCGAGGAGATGGAAATGGAGGGAGCCTGGATGGGGAGGATCCGGACGTCCCGCCAGGTCTCCTCCAGGGAAGAGACCGCTGCCTGCAGGGAAGCCGCGTCCACCTGGTCCTCCCGGACGGCCGCCAGGATGGAGGCCCGGGAAAAGATCCCCTGGGGATCGTGCCACAGGTGCATGGAGGCTACGGTATCCGCCCCGACGATAAAGAAGAGTTCGGCCTCGGGATAGAGGGCCTGCAGGGTCTCCAGGGTCTCGCTGGTATAGGTCCTGCCTTCCCTGCGGACTTCGATGGGAGATACCTGGAAGCCCTTCCTGCCCCGGCAGGCCAGCTGGGTCATATGGAGCCGGACGGCCGGGTCCGTGACCTTTCTGGCCTGATGGTCCTTAAAATAGGAGTGGCCGGAGGGCATAAGGATCACCCTGTCCAGTCCGTACTGGTCCATGGCCGCCCGGGCTATGGCCAGATGGCCCCGGTGGGGCGGATCGAAGGTCCCGCCCAGGATGCCGATCCTCTGGCCCCTGCCCAGGATATAGGCCCTGGTCTCTTCCATGACCTTTCCGATCTCCCGGATGTCCCTTTCCGTATCCCCTGTTTCCAGAGAGTGGTTGGCGTCCGGTGTCTCGAACAGGGGAATGCCCGCCTCCCGGCACCTTTCCCGGATCACCTCCGTCGCCGCCCAGGGGTCCCCCGTCCCGTGGAAGGCTATGACGGAATCGGCCCCGAAAAAGAAGCTCTCCTCCAGAGGCGTATAGAAGACATGCCGGACAAAGAGGCCCTTTTCCGCCGAGTAAGCGGCCGCCACGGCCGTTCCTATGCTTTTGGACAGGCAGAGGATCTCGGCATAGTCCTCAAAGTTCACATCCGCCAGGATCTTCCTGGCCCCCTTGAGGGCAATGGTAAAGCTCTGCTCCATCTTTTTCCGGTTCCCCTTGACCCCCTGGGGAAAGCCGGTATAGGGGACCGGCCGGACTTCATAGCCCAGAGAGGCGGCCAGCCTGCCTCCGTAGTACATGAGAGGCTTGTCACAGGTATAGCCGATGCCGGGGAAAAGAAGGCAGAGCTTGCGGACCTTATCCATAGAACACTCCTTTGTCTGATCGAAACTTCATGATGAGTCCGGGAAGGCCTTTGCCCTTCCCGATGCTGTCATTTCCTCCAAATCCTGCTACAATACGAGAAGGACTATATACCCCCTTCAGGGGCCAGGCAGGAGGAGACCCATGTATTATCAGATTTACGACACACTGGTGGAAGCAGCGGCGGAGGATTGCTTTGGAGGAGACCTCCAATATGTCGCCGTCCTGACCCCCGAGGAATGGCAGCAGAGCCAGGACTCCTTCCACATGGGGATCGAGATGGAGCTGGAGCGCCATCCCCATACCACCAAGGCCGAGGTCAACTTTGACTCCCTGACGGGCAGCTTTTCCGTGCCCAGCCGCCACGACCTCAGGAATACCGACTACGAGTTCGCCTTTGCCCTGGATGAAAGGGGCATCGTCTTCATCGACGAATGCGGCTATGCCCGCCGGATCGTCGAATCCATCCGCCAGACCAAGAAGTGGCGGGTCTCCAGCCTGGAGCGCTTTTTCTACGACTTCCTGGAATCCATCATCCGGGGCGATTCCACCCTGCTGGAGGCCATGGAGGACGAGCTCTCCCATCTGGAGGAGACCATCCTGGCGGGCAAGGCCGAAAAGAACATCCTCTCCCGGGTCGCGGACCTCCGGGGCGACCTCCTTGCCCTCAGGACCCACTATGAGCAGCTGATCGACTTCGGCCAGGAGCTCATTGAAAATGAGAACGAATTCTTTGAGGAAAAGAACCTCCGCTACTTTTCCATGTTCACCAGCCGCTGCATGCGGCTCCAGGATATCGTGACCAGCCTCCGGGAATATTCCGTCCAGGTCCGGGACCTCTACCAGTCCCAGCTGGCCGTCCGCCAGAACAATACCGTCACGGTCCTGACCGTCATCACCACCATCTTCATGCCCCTGACCCTGATCGTGGGCTGGTACGGCATGAACTTCAAATACATGCCGGAGCTGGAATCCCCCTACGGCTACCCCCTGGTGATCCTCTTCAGCCTCCTGATCATCCTCTCCTCCCTGGCCTATTTCAGGTACAAGAAATGGCTCTGAGCTTGTCGTTGAGCTTGGTATAGATATGGTCCCGGAACCAGGGCTCCGAGGAGGCATCCACGGCTCCCTGCCTGGTGAACCAGCGGACGTCCCGGTTCTCTCCTTCTCTGGCCCGGACGGGGTCGGAAGGGTCTGCCTCGATCAGGTAGGTCACGTTCAGGTGGAGGTGGGAGGACACATAGGCGCCTCTTTTGACATGCCCGTCCACGCAGAGGATCTCAACTGAATAGATGTCTTCCGAGACCGGCCGGATCCTTTCCAGGCCGCTCTCCTCCCGGACCTCCCGCAGGGCGACCTGCAGGAGGTCCTTTTGTCCGTCCGCATGGCCGCCCAGCCAGGACCAGGAATCATAGATGGAATGATAAGCCATGAGGACCCTTTCCCGGTCCGGGGAGACCACCCAGGCCGAGGCCGTCAGGTGGGCCGAGGCGTTTTCCCGGCCATAGAGCTCTTCCCCGCTCTCCAGCCGGCGGAGGATCTCCGCCGCGTCCCTTTCCTCCTGTTCATTGAAGGGCCTGTAGGCCCTGAGCGCCTGGATCAGGTCCATGGTCATCCTTTCCGTTCGGCCCGCATCAGGTTCCTGAAATAGTCCACCGCTCCCGGCAGGCAGTCGCAGGCCAGAGACTCGTTGACCCCGTGGATTCCCTGCTTCTCCCGGGCCGTATAGACAATGGGGGCAAAGCGGATGCAGGTCTCCGCGAAGCCGTCAAAGAAGGCCGCGTCCGTGGCAGCCGTAATGATGAAGGGAGCCGGAACGCAGTCCGGGAAGGTCCTCTTCACCGTATCCGTCACCAGGCGATAGGCCTCTCCCTCCAGGTCGGCCGGCCTGGTGGAGGGGTTGCCCGATTCTGTTTCCATTTCCAGGCCGAACCGCCCCGCCTCCCTTTCCAGGATGGCCAGGCTCTCAGCCATATCCTGGTGGCGGATAAAGCGGAGGTTGGCCCAGACAGAGGCCTCCCGGGGCATGACGTTGCAGGCCTCCGACCCGGAGGCCATGGTAAAGTTGAAGGTGGTCCGGACAAAGGAGGCCGCCTGGCCGCTGACCAGGGGGGCCAGATGGGCCACCAGGGGCCCGAAGAGCCAGAGGTTGGACAGGGCCAGACGGACAGGAAAGCTCCCGCCGGGGGCCAGGGTCTCCAGCATCTGCCGGGTCTCCGGCAGGATCCGGCTCATGAAGGGCTGGCGCCGGCTCATGTGTCTTACAAAGGCCGCCAGCCGGACCAGAGGGGAATCCTTCCGGGGGGTATTGGTATGGCCCCCCTCTCCCCTGGCGGTGAAGCGGACATTGGCCCTTCCCTTTTCACAGATGCCCACCATGGCGTAGCAGCCCCGGATCCCGGGCATGGGGTCCGGATACAGGCCTCCGCCCTCATCCATGACCAGCCAGGGCTTCACGCCCCGCCTTTTCAGCTCCTCGATGAGTTTGGGACAGCCGTCTCCCGCCCACTCCTCGGTGCAGGAGGAAAGGAGGTAGATGTCCCCGGCCGGCACAAAGCCCTCCCGGATCAGCTCCTCGGCCGCCTGCATGAAGGCCATGACCGAGCACTTGGTATCCACGCTCCCCCGGCCGTATACCCTGCCGTCCTCCAGGTCTCCGGAAAAGGGGTCCCTGTCCCAATCTCCCGCCGCAGGGACCACGTCCTGGTGGCCCATGAGGACCAGGGGCCGGTCCGAAGAAGCCCCCTTCCAGTAATAGAGCAGGTTGCCGTCGATCTCCGTTTTCTCCATGCCCGCGTGAAGGGCCGGGAAGAGATCCTCCAGGACCTTATGATAGCCCAGAAAGAGGTCCCTCTGGTCCTCATGGGGGATGGAAACGGTGGCGTACCGGACCATGGCCGAGAGCTTCCCGGCATAGAGAAGGCACCGGTCCTCGTCCTTGGAGGGAGGACAGACGGATTTCCGGGCGGGGGTCCGCAGGGTCCTGGCCAGACAGACCAGGAAAAGGACTGACGCAGTAAGAAAAAGAAACAATAAGAACCTCATAGGGCTCCTTTCTGATCCATTCCATATCTCATAAGGCCGGAAAAAGGCCTTCCATGGCATTGTACCACGGAAGGCCCTTCGTCTTCTATCCTTCTTCTGTCTGCCGCGTCCGGTCAGGTCTCAAAGCCCACCATGACAGAGCCCGGCTCCGCGTAATAGCTG
>CAMOUD010000072.1 GCA_946626215.1 uncultured Lachnospiraceae bacterium | reverse complement strand
AGGGATTGATGGACAGGCCCTGCAGGGTGGGGTAAACGCCCAGGATGTACTGGGAAATATCCGTAAAGGTCCAGGCGGCCGTTCCGGTCAGCCAGGAGTTCTTGCCCTCGCCGAAGCGGGGGGCGTCCCTGCCGGCCACCATCTGGGAGTAGACATAGGGCTCGGTCCGGTGGATCTCGCTGAAGGCCTCCACGCAGGAAGGGGAGGTCTTCCAGTAGACCTCAAAGGCCCGGCTGCCCCGGCCCAGGACGGTCTCGGCGATGGAGATCCAGGGGTTGTTGTGGCAGAAGATGCCCGCGTTCTCCTTATAGCCCGGGGGATAGGAGGTGATCTCTCCCAGCTCCTTGTGGTAGCGGGTATAGGCGGGCTGGTGGAGCATGATCCCGTAGCGGGAATCCAGTCTTTCCTTAACAGAATCCAAGGCTGCCCTGGCCTTTCCGTCCGCAAGGCCTATGCCGGCCATGACGGCAAAGCCCTGGGGCTCGATGTAGATCTGGCCCTCCTCGCAGGCATGGGATCCAACCTTCTGGCTGAAGGCGTCATAGGCCCTGAGGAACCAGGCTCCGTCCCAGCCCTCCGTAAGGACGGCCTTTTCCATGGCGTCCCTTTCCGCAAGGATCCGGTCAGCCTCCTCGTCCAGGCCTTTGAGACGGCAGAGGTCGGCGTACTGGCCGGCGTAGAGGACGAACATGGCCGCGATGAAGACGGACTCGGCCACGGGCCCCTCGCTGGGGCCGGAGGTCTGGAAGGATTCCCCCGAATGCTCGGAGAAGCAGTTGAGGTTGAGACAGTCGTTCCAGTCGGCCCGGCCGATCAGGGGCAGGCCGTGGGGGCCCTTATGGGTCATGGTGTAGGTCACGGACCGGCGCAGGTGGTCCATCAGGGGGGCGGCCAGGGACCAGTCGTTGTCAAAGGGAACGGATTCATCCAGGATGCCCTTATCTCCGGTCTCCCGGATGTAGGCGGATACGGCGGCCACCAGCCAGAGGGGATCGTCATTGAAGCCGGAGCCTATGTCGGAATTGCCCTTTTTGGTCAGGGGCTGGTACTGGTGATAGGCGCTGCCGTCCGGGAACTGGGTGGCCGCGATGTCCAGGATCCTCTCCCTGGCCCTTTCGGGGATCAGGTGGACGAAGCCCAGAAGGTCCTGGCAGGAATCCCTGAAGCCCATGCCCCGGCCGATGCCGGATTCATAGTAGGAAGCGGACCGGGACATGTTGAAGGTGACCATGCACTGGTACTGGTTCCAGATGTTGACCATCCGGTCCACCTCCGGATGGGAGGAGGTGATGTGGAAGCGGCCAAGGAGCCGGTCCCAGTAGGCGGCCAGGTCGTCCCTGGCCCTGAGGACCGCTTCGGGGGTGTCATATTTCCGGATCAGGGTCCTGGCCCTTTCCTTGTTAATGACTCCGTAGGATTCCCATTTTTCGTCGGCAGGGTTCTCGATATAGGAGAGCATGAAGACCAGGGAGACCTCTTCGCCCGGCGCCAGGTCCCTGTCGATCTGGAAGACGGCGCAGGGGGACCAGCCGGAGGCCACGGACCCTCTGCAGGCTCCCTCCTCCACGGCCCGGGGCAGGCGGGGAGACCGGTAGTCGCCGATGAAGGTCCTGCGGTCGCTGTCAAAGCCCTGGACCTTCGTATTGACGGAGAAGACCCCGTAATGGGACCGGCGCTCCCGGTATTCGGTCCTGTGATAGATGGCCGACCAGGGCAGGGAAGCGTAATCGGATATGGAGGTCTTCTCCGGCTTTTTAAGGCCGCTGATCTCATAGCCCAGGCAGGACTCGATCTCCACCTCGCCGGTGGAGAGGTTCCGCTGGAAGTTCTTCTGGTCGTCGTCGGCGTCCCAGAGGCACCATTCCACGTAGGGGAAGACCTGGACCTTCCGGGGCTCCTCCCCGGTGTTCTTCAGGGTCAGGAGCATGAGCTCGCAGGGATCCTCCAGGGGCACCAGGGTCAGGAGGCTGGCCGAAAGACCGTTCTTTTCGGCCCGGAAGGAGCTGGTCCCCATGCCGTGCCGGCATTCATAGAAGTCCAGCTCGGTCTGGGTGGGCTGCCAGCCGGGGTTCCAGACGGTGCTTCCTTCTTTTATATAGATGTATTTGCCGTTGGAGTCGTAGGGCTGGTCGTTGTAGCGGTACCGGGTCAGGCGCAGGAGCCTGGCGTCTTTATAGAAGGAATAGCCTCCGCAGGTGTTGGAGATAAGGGAAAAGAAATCCCTGTTCCCCAGATAGTTGATCCAGGGCAGCGGAGTCCTGGGCGTCGTGATGACATATTCGCGGGCAGCGTCATCAAAATAACCGAATTTCATAGATCTTCCCCCTTCTGATACGGGTCCCTGCCGGCGGAAGGGACCGGCCTTCGAATTTGCGTAAACGTTTAAGATAATTAAAGCAGATTTCCGGGAGAAAAGCAACGAAAACCTTTTCAATTATCAGATTATTTTCATCTGAAAAGAAGTTAACAACAAAATTTTAAGAAATTATCCAAAAAGTACTTGAAAAAGGCCGGGCACTGTAGTAAATTCAACTTACAGAAAACGTTTAAGTGATTTCGGAGCTTTTTAGACACGCGCTTAAACATCTGTCTGATTCCGAAAAGAACAAAAGGTTTTCGCCAGACCGGAAAGGCGGGGAAAGATCATGGCATCATTAAAAGATCTCGCAGCTGCCTGCGGAGTTTCAATAGCGACGGTCTCCAAGGCGCTCAACGACCAGCCGGATGTCAGCGAAAAGACAAAGGAGCGGATCCGCAAGGCCGCCAAGGAAATGGGCTATTCGCCCAACAGCGCGGCCAAGATGCTCAAGACCAACGAATCCAGGAACATCGGAGTCCTGTTCGCCGACGAGGCAAGGAGCGGCCTGACCCATGATTATTTCAATCATGTGCTGGACAGCTTCCGGAGAGAGATCGAGAGATTCGACTATGACCTGACCCTGCTCAACTGCGGCCAGGGCAGGAAGGGAGGCATGACCTACCTGGAGAGAGCCAGATACCGGGGCTTCGACGGCATCATCATTGCCTGCATCGACTTCAATGACCCGGAGGTGCTGGAGCTGGTCCGGTCCGGGATCCCGGTGGTCACCATCGACTACATCTTCAACAACACGCTGGCGGTCATCTCCGACAACATTGCCGGCATGGAGGACCTGGTCGACTATGTGACCTCCAAAGGCCATAAGAAGATCGCCTACATCCACGGCGCGGATTCCGCCGTCACCCAGGCCAGGGTCTCATCCTTCTGCCTGGGCATGGAAAAGAGGGGGCTGGAGGTCCCGGATGAGTACATGAAGGAGGCGGCCTACAGGAACACCACCCAGACCTTCAACAGGACCCTGGAGCTTCTGGACCTGCCGGATCCGCCCACCTGCATCTTCTTTCCGGATGACTTCGCCGCCCACGGAGGGGTCAACGCCATCCGGTCCAGAGGCCTCAGGATCCCCGAGGATATCTCGGTGGCCGGCTATGACGGCACGGCCATGGCCAGGCTCATGGAACCGGCCCTGACCACCCTTCACCAGGATACGGAAAGGATGGGCAAGGCGGCGGCCAGGAAGCTGATCAGCCAGATCCGGTCCCCCAGGACCACCCTGATGCAGCCCGTCACCATCCGGGGAGAGCTGGTCAAAGGCCATTCGGTCAGGGACCTGACAGCCGAAGGGCACAAAAGATAAGGAACCAAAAAGAAACAGTTTATAAAGCTGCACCATTTTTATTTTTAAAAAGGGAGGTTAATTATGAAAAAACGTACACTGGCAATGCTGCTCGGCGCCATGATGGCAGCTTCCATGCTGGCAGGCTGCGGCGGAGGATCATCCGCTCCCGCGGCTCCCGCGGCTGAGGAAGAGACCGGGGAGGCGGCGGAAGAAGCCGCTGAGCCCGCCGCGGAAGGCGAGGAAGGCAAAGTCCTCAACATCTACTGCTGGAACGATGAATTCCAGCGCCGCCTGAGAGACCATTATCCGGGCTATGAAGAAGTGGACGCGACCCATGGCAAGATCGGCGATGTGGAAGTGGTCTGGAACATCACTCCCAGTGATGACAACGCCTATCAGAACAACCTGGACGAGACCCTGCTGAAGCAGGCGGACGCCCCCCAGGATGAGAAGATCGATCTCTTCCTGATCGAAGCTGACTACGCCCTCAAGTATGTGGGCACCGACTATACCATGCCTGTAGCTGACTTCGGCATCACCGACGAAGATCTGGCCAACCAGTACAAGTACACCCAGGACGTTGTCACCGACGGCAACGGCGTCCTGAAGGGCGTTTCCTGGCAGGGCTGCCCCGGCGTCATGGTCTACAGCCGTGAAGTGGCCAAGGAAGTCTTCGGGACCGACGAGCCCGACGCCATCCAGGAAAAATTCGCTGACTGGGACGCTTTCGTAGCTTCCGCCGCCGAGCTCAAGGCTGCCGGCTATCAGGTCGTTTCCTCTGTCAATGACACCTACCGCGTCTATTCCAACAACGTTACTTCTCCCTGGGTCGTGGACGGCAAGATCAACCTGGATGAGAACATCAAGAAGTGGGTCGATGACTCCAAGGCTCTGGTAGACGCCGGCTACGCAGGGACCCATGATCTCTGGTCCGATGACTGGAGCGCGGGCTTCTATCCCGAAGGAAAGGTCTTTGCTTACTTCGGACCCGCATGGCTGATCGACTTCTGCATGGCTGCTGATACCGAAGGCTCCATCGCCAACGCAGGCGGCTACGCCGCTACTGTCGGCCCTCAGAGCTTCAACTGGGGCGGCACATGGATCTGCGGCGCCGCCGGCACCGACAACGTGACACTGGTCGGCGACATCATGCGCCAGATGACCTGCAACGAACAGATCATGACCGACATCGTCAAGGACGACAACGACTTCGTCAACAACAAGCCCGCTATGGAAGCCATGGCAGCCGATGAGTCCTACGGCGACGCTGTCCTGGGCGGCCAGAACGCTCTGGGCATGTTCTGCGAAGGCGCTGACAAGATCTCCATGGACTACATCTCCATCTATGACCAGGGCTGCACCGAGGAATTCCAGAACGCCATGAAGGGTTATTTCGAAGGCCAGATTCCCTTTGAAAAGGCCTATGAGGACTTCTGCAAGGCAGTCGTTGTGAAGTATCCTGAACTGACCTATTGATCAGAATTCGAAGAGGCTGACCGGCCGCAGGACCGGAAAAGCCCATATAAGGACCGGGGCTCCGGCCCCGGGTCCGATCCCAGACAGGCACCCTGCCCCGGCGGGGTGCCTCTTTAGAGAAACCGATCTGGTCCCGGAAGGGAGAGCCCGCCGTACAGAGGGGAGAGAACATGATGAAAAACAGAAAAAGCAAGGCCGTCAGCTATAACAAATGGGGCTATATCTTTCTGATCCCCTTTGTGGCCGTCTACGGGATCTTTCAGCTGGTCCCCCTGGTCAGCACCATCTACAACAGCTTCTTTGAGAACTACAGGTCCGGCCTGATCCAGATCGGTCCCAACTTTGTGGGCTTTAAGAACTATCTGACCCTGTTCAGGAACGGAGACCTCCTGTTCTACACCCGCAACACCCTGATCATGTGGATCCTGGGCTTTGTGCCCCAGATCCTGGTCTCCCTCCTTCTGGGAGCCTGGTTCTCGGATCCCAGCCTGCGGCTGAAGTTCGACCGTTTCTTCAAGACGGTCATCTACCTGCCCAACCTGATCATGGCGTCCGCCTTCTCCATGCTCTTTTTCACCCTGTTCTCGGACAAGGGGCCCATCAACTCCATCCTGATCAGCCTGGGGATCATTTCCGTTCCCTTCAAGTTCATGTCCCATGTCTGGAGCGTACGGGGCCTGGTGGCCTTCATGAACTTCATCATGTGGTTCGGCAACACCACCATCCTCCTGATGGCCGGCATGATGGGCATCGATCCCAGCCTCTATGAGGCTGCCCAGGTGGACGGGGCCACGGCGACCCAGATCTTCTACCGGATCACCCTCCCCCTTCTCCGGCCCATTCTTCTCTACGTCATGATCACCTCCATGATCGGCGGCCTGCAGATGTTCGATGTGCCCCAGATCCTGACCAACGGCACCGGCGATCCGGTCCGCAAATCCATGACCCTGATCATGTATCTCAACAAGCACCTGTGGAGCAAGAACTACGGACTGGGCGGCGCTCTCTCCGTCATGCTCTTCATCGTGACCGGCATCCTGTCCCTGATCGTATTCAGGATCAATACCAGGACGGCCGAGGGCGGCAGGCACAGGGACCGGACCTGATCCTGTCAGCCGGACACGCGGAAAAGAGACGGAAGGAGACAGCCATGAAAAAAAACAACGGAAAAAGCAAGGGCCTGCCCATCGGAGCCAGGAGAGCCATCGCCTACGCGGTGCTGGTCCTCATGAGCTTCCTCTGCCTGGTCTGGTTCTATATCCTCTTTATCAACGCCACAAGGTCCAAGGGTGAGCTGACCAGGGGCTTTACCGTCATCCCCTCCACCCACCTTCTGGAGAACCTGTCGAACGGCGTATTCCACGGGACCCTGCCCTTTGTCAGGGGCATGCTCAACTCCCTGTTCATCGCCTTCGGCAGCGCGGCCCTGTGCACCTATTTCTCCTGCATGACCGCCTACGCCATCCATGTCTATGACTTTAAGCTGAAGAAGTTCATGTCCACCTTTATCCTGGCGGTCATGATGATCCCCACCCAGGTCACGGCCCTCGGCTTCCTGCAGCTGGTAGGGAAAATGAAGCTGGAGGACAACTTCATTCCCCTGATCGTGCCGGCCATCGCGGCTCCGGTCACCTACTTCTACATGAAGCAGTACATGGAATCCACCCTTCCCCTGTCCCTGGTGGAGGCGGCCCGGATCGACGGCGCGGGAGAGTTCTATACCTTCAATACCATCGTCCTGCCCCTTATGAAGCCGGCCATCGCCGTGCAGGCCATCTTTACCTTTGTCACCAGCTGGAACAATTACTTTACGCCTGCCCTGATCCTGCATAAGGACAAGATGAAGACCCTGCCCATCCTGATCGCCCAGCTGAGGAGCGCGGATTTCCTCAAGTTCAACATGGGCCATGTATACGCTGCCATCGCCTTTTCCATCTTCCCCGTGATCCTGGTCTACCTCTTCCTGTCCAGGTACATCGTGGGAGGCACCACCCTGGGAGGCGTCAAGGGCTGACAGGGCCCCGCATCGGATTTTTTCCGGACCTTACGGCCGGAGCGGATCTTCCGCTCCGGTCTTTTTGCTGTCCCCGGACCCGGAAAAAGGCAGGCGGGCAGGAAGGAGGGCGGACCCGCTTCGTGTTAAAATTCTGTTAATTTGTGGAGGATGAGGCCCGGGGCAGATGGCGGACAGGGGTTTTTGTTGCATTTGAAGGCTGATTCGAATAGAATGAGATAGATGTTTTATTTCTGCACAAATGTTAAAAGGAAAGGAACGGAAGTCCATGCAGCTGCAGAGCGCCGTCAAGAAAACGACAGCAAAGGTGACCGCGGCCACGGCCTGCGGGACCCTGGTCATGATCCTGGCTTTTTTCGGGCTCCACCTGCTGATCCCGGAATCGGTCCCTTTTGATCACAGGGTCATTCTGGGCGGAATCGGCGGCTGCCTGGTGGCGTCCGCCAATTTCTTTTTCATGTCACTGACCGTACAGGGCGTTACGGACCGCGGCGGGACCGTGGACCCGGTGGAACGGGAACAGGCCTTTACGCTGCTGAAGAGGAGCTACCGGCTCCGGATGATCTTCCAGATCCTCTGGATCATCCTGGCCATTGTCCTCCCCTTCCTGAATCCGGCGGCGGGGATCATCCCCCTCTTCCTGCCCAGCGCGCTGATCAAGCTCCTGGACAGGCTGGGCCTTCTGACGGACAAATAAGGACCGGAAGGTCCTTGACGGGTAACTGTTGAAATATGTGAGAAAGGAGAGAGGGAGAATATGGAAGTTGATATTACCGGTGCCAAGATACTCGCGACATGGCATGTCCCCTTCCTGAGCGATTTCCTGGGGGACTGGCAGTTCACGGAAACACTGGCGGTCAGCTGGATTGTCATGGCGGTCATCACCATCACCTGTATCATTCTTACCAGAGATCTTAAGGTAGAACATGTTTCCAAGAGACAGGCCGTAGCCGAATGGCTGGTGGAGCTGGTCACCAACCTGGTCCGGACCAATACCGGAGGGACCCGGTTCGACTGGCTGATCCCCTTTGTGGCCGCCCTGTTTTCCACCAGCGTGGTCTCCAACCTGATCAGCCTGATCGGCCTGAGGAGCCCGACGGCGGATCTGATGACGGAATTCGCCTGGGCCATCGTGGTCTTCGTGATGATCACCTATCAGAAGATCAAATCCATGGGAATCCTGGGCTATCTGAAGGACTTCACGACCCCGATTTTTGTCATGACGCCCTTCAACATTCTGGGAGAGGTCTTCACCCCGGTCAGCATGGCCTGCCGTCACTTCGGCAACATCCTGTCCGGCGTGGTCATCAACGGCCTCATCTACGCGGCACTGGCAGTGGCCTCTTCGGCCCTGTTCGGCCTCATTCCGGGCGCGGTCGGCAGATTCCTGTCGTCCATACCGATCCTGGATGTGGGCATTCCCGCCGTTGCGTCCGTCTATTTTGACTGGTTCTCCGGCGTCATGCAGGCCTTCATCTTCACCATGCTGACCATCATGTTCATTTCACAGGCGGCAGGAGACGAGGCGTAGGCATTATTAAAAAAGCGAACAAAGTATAATCTTTATCAGGAGGAAAATAAAAATGACAGAATTCCAGTTTCTCGCACGTGGTATCGCACTGGCAGGCTGCGGCATCGGCGCAGGCTGCGCTCTGATCGCAGGCGTTGGCCCCGGTATCGGTGAAGGCAACGCGGCAGCAAAGGCTCTGGAAGCCATCGGCCGTCAGCCCGAAGCAAAGGGCGACATCACCAGCACCATGCTCCTGGGCGTCGCTCTGGCAGAGACCACCGGTATCTACGGCTTCGTTACCGGCCTTCTTCTGATCTTCGTCGCTCCCGGCATGTTCATGAACTATCTGCAGTAAGGCAGGTGACAGGCGGGAGGATCCCGCCCATCCGGCATAAGGACAAGAGACAGGAGGAAAAGCAAAGTGACACAAGGATTAGTGGATATTAATTCCTGGACCTTTATTGCTCAGATTCTGAACCTGTTCATCCAGATCTATCTGATCAAACGATTTCTCTTCAAGCCCATTCAGGAGGTCCTGAAAAAGAGACAGGAGCTCTCTGACGAGCAGCTGGACAGCGCCCGCAGGGCCAACGCCCAGGCGGAAGCCCTGAGGATGGAATATGAAGGCTCCATGGCCCAGGCCAGGACCGAGGCGGCAAGGATCATCTCTTCCGCCAGGACCACCGCCAGGGAAAAGAGCGACGCCATCATCGCGGACGCCAACGCCAAGGCGGCTGCCGCCAAGGCCAAGGCCGAGGCCGACATCCAGCAGGAGCGCAAGAAAGCGGTCAATGAACTCAAGAACGAGATCGGCGGCATCGCTGTCGACCTGGCGGGCAGGGTCATTGAGCGCGAGATCAGTGAGGATGATCACAGGAAGCTGATCGATGAGTTTATCGAGAGTGTAGGTGAGGCGTCATGACAAAAGCTGCCGAACTGTACGGCGGGAGCCTCTACGAACTTGCGGCAGAGGAGGGAAAGGCAGCTTCCATGATGGAGGACCTCTGCGGCCTGGAAAAGATCTTCAGGGAAAACCCTGAGTATCCGGGCCTGCTGCTGGAGCCTTCCATTGCCAGGGCAGAGAGGATCTCTCTGATCGATCAGGCTTTCAAAGGACAGGTAGAGACCTATGTACTGAACTTTCTGAAGATCCTCTGCGAGGAGGGCCTCATCCGGGAGTTTTCCGGCTGCGTGGAGGCTTTCAGGAAGCGCTATTACAAGGATAACAACATCGCGGAGGCGTCTGTCATCAGCGCCGTTCCGCTGGATCAGGACCGGCTGGCTGCTCTGAAGGCAAAACTGGAGAAGATCAGCGGCAGGACCATTGTGCTTACGGAAAAGGTCGATCCGTCTGTGATCGGCGGCATCCGCATCGAGATGGAAGGCAGGCTCTTTGACGGCACTGCGGCCTCCAGGATCGCGGCCATCCGCAAGCAGGTAACAGAAATCATTGTCTGAGTAAAAGGACGGATCCAGATATGCAATTAAAACCTGAACAGATATCAAAGGTCATCCGAAGCCAGATCAAATATTACCAGAACGTCATCGAGCAGGCCGAGACCGGCACGGTCCTGACCGTCGGTGACGGTATCGCCAGGGCCAGCGGCCTTACGGGCTGCATGGCGGGCGAGCTTCTGGAGTTTGAGGACGGCACCTTCGGCATGGCCCAGAACCTGGAGGAGAACAGCGTCTCCATTGTTCTTTTCGGTACGGACCAGGGCATCAGCGAAGGACAGACCATCAAGCGGACCGGCAGGGTCGTATCCGTGCCTGTCGGCGAAGCCATGATCGGCCGTGTCGTCAACGCCATCGGCCAGCCCATCGACGGGCAGGGCCCCATCGAGACCACGGAATTCCGGCCCGTAGAGACCAAGGCCCCCGGCATCATTGCCCGGCAGCCCGTCAAGGAGCCCCTCCAGACCGGCATTAAGGCCATCGACTCCATGATCCCCATCGGCCGCGGCCAGCGTGAGCTGATCATCGGCGACCGTCAGACCGGCAAGACCACCATCGCCATTGACACCATCCTCAACCAGAAGGGAACGGATGTCATCTGCATCTACGTGGCCATCGGCCAGAAGCGGTCCACCGTGGCCAGCCTGGTCCACCAGCTCCAGGAGGGCGGCGCCATGGACTATACCATCGTCGTGGCCGCCACCGCTTCCGAGCCCAGCCCCCTGCAGTACATCGCTCCCTATTCGGGCTGCGCCATGGGCGAATATTTCATGAACAAGGGCCAGCATGTCCTGATCATCTATGATGATCTTTCCAAGCATGCCGTGGCCTACAGAGCCCTTTCCCTGCTGATCCGGCGTCCTCCGGGACGTGAGGCTTTCCCCGGCGATGTCTTCTACCTGCACAGCCGTCTGCTGGAGCGGGCAGCCAAGCTCTCCGATGAGAACGGCGGCGGATCCCTGACCGCCCTGCCCATTATTGAGACCCAGGCAGGCGACGTCTCGGCCTATATCCCCACCAATGTCATTTCCATCACCGACGGCCAGATCTT
>CAMOUD010000071.1 GCA_946626215.1 uncultured Lachnospiraceae bacterium | reverse complement strand
CCCATGAGGCCGGCGTGACCATCAACATGGAGATCGCCAACGAGGTCTCCGACAGGACTCCCAACCTCTGCCATCTGGCCCCCGCCGGCCCCACCTACATGGAGGACCTGGACGAGGCAGGCGGTGTCTACGCCGTCATGAACGAGCTGGCCAAGAAGGACCTTCTGAACCTGGATGTGATCACCTGCACCGGCAGGACCATGGGTGAGAACATCAGGGGCGTCGTCAACAAGGACCCTTCCGTCATCCGTCCCATTGAAGATCCCTACATGCCCTACGGCGGCATCGCTGTCCTCAAGGGCAACATCGCCCCCGATACCGGCATCGTCAAGCAGTCTGCCGTGGTCCCGGAGATGATGGTCCACGAAGGCCCCGCCAGGGTCTTTGACTGTGAAGAGGACGCCATCGAAGCCATCCGCGGCGGAAAGATCGTGGCCGGCGACGTGGTCGTCATCCGCTACGAGGGCCCCAAGGGCGGCCCCGGCATGAGAGAGATGCTCAACCCCACCTCCGCCATCGCGGGCATGGGCCTGGGCTCTTCCGTAGCCCTGATCACCGACGGCCGTTTCTCCGGCGCGTCCAGAGGCGCCTCCATCGGTCATGTCTCCCCTGAGGCAGCCGTGGGCGGCCCCATTGCCCTGATCGAAGAGGGCGATATCATTTCCATCGACATCCCGGCCAACAAGCTCAATGTCCTGGTCTCCGACGAGGTCCTGGCAGAGAGAAGAAAGGCCTGGAAGCCCAGAAAGCCCAGCGTCACCGACGGGTATCTGAAGCGCTACTGCGCCCTGGTCACCAGCGGCAACAGGGGCGCGGTCCTGGAACTGCCGGAAAGCATCCGGGAACCCTGGGACAAGTGAGCATCAGGAGGAGATGAAGATTGAAACTGAACGGTTCTGAGATCATCGTGGAATGTCTGAAGGAGCAGGGCGTGGATACCGTCTTCGGCTATCCGGGCGGCGCCATCCTCAACGTCTACGACGCGCTCTATAAACACAGAGGGGAGATCCGGCACATCCTGACCTCCCATGAACAGGGCGCCTCCCACGCGGCCGACGGCTACGCCAGGGCCACCGGCAGGGTGGGCGTCTGCATGGCCACCAGCGGCCCCGGCGCCACCAACCTGGTCACCGGCATCGCCACCGCCTACATGGATTCCATTCCCATGGTGGCCATCACCTGCAACGTGACCAACAACCTCCTGGGCAAGGACTCCTTCCAGGAGGTCGATATCAACGGCATCGCCATGCCCATCACCAAGTATTCTTCCATCGTCAAGGACGTGACCGTACTGGCAAAGACCATCCGCCGGGCCTTCCAGATCGCCAGGAGCGGCCGGCCGGGCCCTGTCCTGGTGGATATCACCAAGGACGTGACGGCTGCCATCTGCGACTATGAGAGGATCGAGCCCGAACCCTATCTCAAGCGGAGAAAGACCTTTAAGACGGCCGACATCGACAAGGCGGTCCAGATGATCCAGAAGGCCAAAAGGCCCTTTGTCATGATCGGCGGCGGCGCCATTCTGTCGGACGCGGACGGGGCCCTGACCGAGTTCATCGACAAGGTGGACGCCCCCTTCTGCCAGACCCTCATGGGCCAGGGCGCGGTGGACCAGCATGATCCCCGCTATACAGGCCTGGCCGGCATGCACGGGACCAAGACCTCCAACCTGGGCATCACCCGCTGCGACCTTCTGATCGCTCTGGGCGCCCGTTTCTCCGACCGGGTCTACGGCGACGCCAGGCACTTTGCTCCCGGCGCCAGGATCCTCCAGATCGATGTGGACCCCGCCGAGATCAACAAGAACGTCAAGGTGGACTTTTCCGTCATCGGCGACCTCAAGGAGGTCCTGACCCTGATCAACGCGAAGCTGGAGAAGACGGCCCATCCGGAATGGCTCTCTGTCATCGCGGGCCTCAAGCAGAAGTTCCCCCTGGACTATGACCGGTCTATCCTGACTGGTCCCATGGTCATTGAAAAGCTGGACGAGCTGACCGAAGGGAACGCCATCATCGCCACGGACGTGGGCCAGCACCAGATGTGGGCCGCCCAGTATTACACCTATAAGGAGCCCAGGACCTTCCTGTCCTCGGGCGGCGCCGGCACCATGGGCTACGGCCTGGGAGCCGCCATCGGCGCCAAGACTGCCTTCCCGGACAGGACCGTCGTCAACATCGCGGGCGACGGGTGCTTCCGCATGAACATGAACGAGCTGGCCACCGCCAGCCGCTACAACATCCCCATCATCGAGATCGTCATCGACAACCATGTCCTGGGCATGGTCCGTCAGTGGCAGACCCTCTATTACGGCCAGCGCTATTCGGCAACGGTCCTCCACGACAAGGTGGACTTCTGCAAGGTGGCGGAGGGCCTGGGCTGCAGGGCCATCCGGGTCGAAAAGCCCGAAGAGGTGGAGCCTGCCCTGAAGGAGGCCCTGACCTGCGGCGAGCCCGTCCTGATCGATGTCATCATCGACGATGACGACAAGGTATTTCCCATGGTTTCCCCCGGCGCCGCCATCGACGAGGCCTTCGACGCCTCCGATCTGGCAAGCCGCTGAATCTGAAAGAGACCGGCCCGCGGGACGCAGCCCGCGGGTCCGGATCCCCTGTATCACCTGACGAAGGAGGAAAAGCAAATGTCACGTGTTTATAACTTTTCTGCCGGCCCCGCCGTGCTTCCCCTGGAGGTCCTGGAGGAGGCGGCAGCTGAAATGCTCGATTACCGCGGAAGCGGCATGTCCGTCATGGAAATGAGCCACCGGGGCAAGATCTTCGACGGCATCATCAAGGAAGCCGAGAAGGACCTGAGGGAGCTCATGGAGATCCCGGACAACTATAAGGTGCTCTTTCTGCAGGGCGGCGCCTGGACCCAGTTCGCGGCCGTTCCCATGAACCTGATGAAGCACCGGAAGGCCGCCTATATCGTGACCGGCCAGTGGGCCAAGAAGGCCTGGCAGGAGGCCGGCAAGTACGGCGAAGCCGTCAAGGTAGCCTCTTCGGAGGACCAGACCTTCTCCTATATCCCGGACTGCTCCGACCTGGACATTCCCGAGGACGCGGATTATGTCTACATCTGTGAGAACAACACCATCTACGGGACCAAGTTCCATACCCTGCCCAACACCAAGGGCAAGGACCTGGTGGCGGATGTCTCCTCCTGCTTCCTGTCCGAGCCTGTGGACGTGTCCAAATACGCCGTGATCTACGGCGGCGTCCAGAAGAACGTGGGTCCCGCCGGCGTCGTCATCGCCATCATCCGCGAGGACCTGATCACCGACGATGTCCTGCCGGGCACTCCCACCATGCTCAAGTGGAAGACCCAGGCGGACGCCGATTCCCTCTTCAACACCCCTCCGGCCTACGGCATCTATATCTGCGGCAAGGTCTTCAAGTGGCTGAAAAAGCAGGGCGGTCTCTCCGCCGTCAAGGCCAACAATGAAAAGAAGGCAAAGATCCTCTATGATTTCCTGGACCAGTCCAGCCTCTTCAGGGGCACGGTCCGGAAGGAGGACAGGTCCCTGATGAACGTTCCCTTCGTCATCGGCGACAAGGACCTGGAAGCCCTCTTTGTCAAAGAAGCTGAAGCGGCCGGCCTGGTCAGCCTCAAGGGCCACAGGTCCGTGGGCGGCATGCGCGCCTCCATCTACAACGCCATGCCCATCGAAGGCGTCATCAGGCTGGTGGAATTCATGAAGGCTTTTGAAGAAGCCCATCCGGCCAAGTAATAAGGAGCTTTTCATTTATGTTCAAATATTATTGCCTCAACAACATCGCTCCCGAGGGGATCCGGAACTTCTCCGCCCTCTATGAAGAGACCGACCAGATCCAGGAGGCCCAGGGCATCCTGGTCCGGTCCGCAAAAATGCACGACATGGAGTTCTCGGATGAGCTTCTGGCCATTGCCAGGGCCGGCGCGGGCGTCAACAACATCCCTCTGGACCGCTGCGCCAGGGAAGGCATCGTTGTCTTCAATACCCCCGGCGCCAACGCCAACGGCGTCAAGGAGCTGGTCTTTGCCGGCATGCTCCTGGCCTCCCGCGACATCGTGGAAGGCGTGGACTGGGTCCGGGCCAACTGGAAGAACCCCGATATCGCCAAGGTGGCGGAAAAGGAAAAGAAGCAGTTCGCCGGCACCGAGATCCGCGGCAAGAAGCTGGGCATCATCGGCCTGGGCGCCATCGGCGTCCGGGTGGCCAACGCGGCCATCGACCTGGGCATGGAGATCTACGGCTATGATCCCTATGTCTCCGTGGACGCGGCCTGGAACCTCAACCGGTCCGTCAAGCACGTCCTGGACGTGAAGGAGATCTACGAGATCTGCGATTTCATCACCATCCATGTGCCCCTTCTGCCCTCGACCAAGGGCATGATCAACAAGGACGCCATCGGCATGATGAAGGACGGCGTCATCCTGATCAACATGGCCCGGGATACCCTGGTGGATGAGCAGGCCGTGGTGGACGCCATTGAAAGCGGCAAGATCCGCCGTTACGTGTCCGATTTCCCCAATCCCACCATCGCCGGCAAGAGAGGCTGCGTCACCACGCCCCATCTGGGCGCCTCCACCGCCGAATCCGAGATCAAGTGCGCCAAGATGGCGGTGTCCGAGCTCCAGAACTACATCGAGAACGGCAACATCATCAACAGCGTCAACTATCCCCCCTGCGACATGGGCATCTGCACCACGGCGGGCCGCGTTTCCATCTTCCATGCCAACAAGGCCAACATGATCACCCAGTTCACCACCCTGATCGGCGCTTCTGATGTCAACATCGCGGAGATGGCCAACAAGTCCCGCGGCGAGGGGGCCTATACCATGTTCGACCTGGACGGCAAGCCCGAGCCCGAGCTCATTGAAAGCCTGAGGCAGATCGACGGCGTCTTCCGCGTCCGTGTCATCAAGTAAGAAGGAGGATTATGGCAGTCATTCGCCCCTTTCAGGCCTGGCGGCCCGCCAGAGGCCTGGAACAGCAGATCGCGGCTCTCCCCTATGACGTCTACAGCCGGGAGGAGGCCTCAGCTGTCGTAGCCGGAAGGCCCCTGAGCTTTCTGAGGATCGACAGGCCGGAGACCCAGTTCGACCCTTCTGTCTCAACCTATGACGACAGGGTCTATGAAAAGGCCAGAGAGCTCCTGGACGCGGATATGCGGGAAGGACGCCTGGTACAGGATCCCCGTCCCGCCTATTACCTCTATGAGCAGACCCTGAAGGGCCGGTCCCAGACCGGCCTTGTGGCCTGCGCTTCCATCGATGACTATGAAAGCGGGGCCATCAAGCGGCATGAAAAGACCAGGGCGGTCAAGGAGCAGGACAGGATCCGCCACGTGGACGCCTGCAGCGCCCAGACCGGTCCCATCTTTCTCTGCTACCGCAACCATCCGGCCGTCGACGCTTTGACCAGACGGGTCAGGGAGTCGGCCCCCGACTGTGACTTTGTCTCCGACGGCGAAGTCCGCAACAGGGTCTGGACCATTTCCGACCCGGCGGATATCGAGGTGATCCGGAGGGCCTTTGCCGGGATCGACAGCGTCTATATCGCGGACGGCCATCACCGGTGCGCTTCCGCGGTCCGGGTAGGCCTGAAGAGAAGACAGGAAGCCGGTACCTGGACCGGTGAGGAGGAGTTCAACTACTTCCTTTCCGTTCTTTTCCCCCAGGACCAGCTCATGATCATGGATTACAACCGGGTCCTGAAGACCCTGAACGACCTGACGGTGGACGAGTTCCTCGCCAGGCTCCGGGAGCGCTTCCGGGTCACCAAAAGCCTGACAGGACAGGCAAAGCCTGACCGCAAGGGCCTGATGGGACTCTACCTGGGGGGCGCCTGGTACAAGGTCGAGATCCCAGAGGAGCTGGTGCCGGAAGACCCGGTGGCAGGCCTGGACGTGTCCATCCTGCAGGACCAGGTCCTTTCTCCCCTCCTGGGGATCAAAGACCCCAGGGAGGACGCCAGGATCGACTTTGTCGGCGGCGTCCGGGGACTGGAGGAACTGGAGAGAAGAGTGGACAGCGGGGAATGCAGGGCAGCCTTTGCCATGTATCCCACCTCCATCGAAGAGCTCTTTGCCGTGGCGGACCGGGGCCTGCTCATGCCCCCCAAGTCCACCTGGTTCGAGCCCAAGCTCCTTTCCGGCCTCTTTATCCACAGGCTGGACTGAGGATCCGGGATCTTTCAGCCGGCGGGCCCGCGTAAGTTTTTGCGGGAAAGGCTTGCAAAAGAGGAAATTAGTCTTTATAATAACAGGAGCCTGCGAGAGCGGGCTCCTATACGCCGGTCATCCGGTCATGCTGGAATAGCGCAGTCGGTAGCGCAACTGATTCGTAATCAGTAGGTCGAGGGTTCAAGTCCCTTTTCCAGCTCTTGAGTGCGCGAAGATGAATTCCCCGAATTCTTTTCGCGCATTCTATGTTTTCAGAGAAAAATCAGCGAGGACATACTATGGCACAGCTTTGGGGCGGCCGCTTCACCAAGGAGACCAACGCCGCCGTCAAATCATTCAATGACTCACTTGGCTTTGACCAGAGGCTCTACCACGAGGATATCGAGGGGAGCCTGGCCCACGCGAGGATGCTGGGCCGGCAGGGGATCCTGACTCCGGAGGAGACGGACCTGATCTGTCAGGGCCTGACCGGGATCCTGGCCGATATCGAGTCGGGGGCCCTCCCCTTTACCGACGGCTATGAGGATATCCATTCCTTCGTGGAGGCCCACCTGATCGACAGGATCGGGGACGCGGGCAAGAAGCTCCACACCGGCCGGAGCCGCAACGATCAGGTGGCCCTGGACATGCGCCTTTACACCAGACGGCAGATCGACGCGGTCAGGGGAGAGGTCCGGGGGCTTCTGGAGGTCCTGCTCCGGATCATGAAGGAGAACAAGAGGACCTGGATGCCGGGCTTTACCCACCTGCAGAAGGCCCAGCCCGTGACCCTGGCCCATCACATGGGAGCCTACTTCGAGATGTTCCGGAGGGACATGGAGAGGCTGACGGACTGCCGGGAGCGGATGAACTACAGCCCCCTGGGAGCCGGCGCCCTGGCAGGGACCACCTATCCTCTGGACAGGGACTATACGGCAAAGGCCCTGGGCTTTGCCGGGCCCACCCGCAACTCCATGGATTCCGTATCCGACAGGGACTACCTGATCGAGCTGCTTTCCGACCTGTCCCTGATCATGATGCACCTGTCCCGGTTCAGCGAGGAGCTCATCATCTGGAACTCCAATGAGTACCGGTTCGTGGAGATGGACGACGCCTATTCCACCGGGTCCTCCATCATGCCCCAGAAAAAGAACCCCGACATCTGCGAGCTGGTCCGGGGCAAGACCGGCCGGGTCTACGGCGACCTGGTCTCCCTCATGACCACCATGAAGGGCATCCCCCTGGCCTACAACAAGGATATGCAGGAGGACAAGGAGCCGGCCTTTGACGCCATCGACACGGCTCTGGCCTGCCTGTCCCTCTTTGCCGGCATGCTGGATACCCTGACCTTCAACAGGGAGGTCATGGCCCGGTCGGCCATGAAGGGCTTTACCAACGCCACGGACGCCGCCGACTACCTGGTAGGCAAGGGCGTGCCCTTCCGGGACGCCCACGGCATCATCGGCCGTCTGGTCCTCTACTGCATCGATAAAGACCTCTCCATCGAGGACCTGTCCCTGGAGGAGCTGAAGGGCTTTTCCGAGGCCTTCGGAGAGGATATCTATGAAGCGGTCTCCCTGGAGACCTGCGTGGAAAAACGTCTGACCGCGGGCGCACCGTCCGAGGCGGCGCTGGATGACATGATCCGGGCCTCCGAGGCCTGGCTGGCTGAGATCATATAAAAGGAGTAGTATTATGAGCGAAAAACTGAAAGTTGCGATCCTTGGCGGTACCGGCATGGTCGGGCAGAGATTCATCTCTCTGCTGGAGGACCATCCCTGGTTCGAAGTCACCACCATCGCTGCCAGCCCCCGCAGCGCCGGCAGGACCTATGAGGAGTGCGTGGAAGGCCGCTGGAAGCTGGACGAGCCCGTTCCGGAAAGGGTCAAAAAGATCGTAGTCAAGAGCGTGCAGGACGTGGAAGCCGTTTCCTCTGAGGTGGACTTCTGCTTCTCGGCCGTGGACATGTCCAAGGACCAGATCCGGGCCATCGAGGAAGAATACGCCAGGACCGAGACTCCCGTGGTCTCCAACAACAGCGCCCACCGCTGGACTCCGGACGTTCCCATGATCATTCCGGAGATCAACCCCACCCATACCGATGTCATCGCCTTCCAGAAAAAGCGCCTGGGCACCGAAAGAGGCTTCATCGCCGTCAAGCCCAACTGCTCCATCCAGTCCTATACTCCCGTACTGGCGGCCTGGAAGGACCTGGAGCCCTATCAGGTCATCGTATCCACCTATCAGGCCATTTCCGGCGCCGGCAAGAACTTCGCCTCCTGGCCGGAGATGGTGGGCAACATCATCCCCTATATCGGCGGCGAAGAGGAAAAGAGCGAAAGAGAGCCCCTCAGGATCTTCGGCCAGCTGAAGAACGGCGTCATCATTCCCGCCGAAGGCCCCCTGATCAGCTCCCAGTGCATCCGCGTGCCCGTGCTTTACGGCCACACAGCCACTGTCTTTGTCAAGATGCGCAAAAAGGCCGACAAGGAAGAGCTCATCCACAGGATGCAGTCCTTCTCCGGCGTTCCCCAGGAGCTGGGCCTGCCCTCCGCTCCGAAGCAGTTCATCCGCTACATGGAAGAGGACAACCGTCCCCAGGTCCTGGAGGATGTCAACTATGAGAGAGGCATGGGCGTTACCATCGGACGCCTCCGCCCCGATACCATCTTTGACTGGAAGTTCGTGGGCCTGTCCCACAACACCATCCGCGGCGCTGCCGGCGGCGGCGTAGAGTGCGCGGAGCTCTTAAAGGCCCAGGGCTATATTACTAAGAAGTAAAGGGAATCCATAACGGGAAATCTGACAAGGTACCGGGCTTCCGGTGCCTTGTCCTTGTCTATGGGATACCATTTCGACGTTTCGCTGAGAGGAAGCTGCATGGCAAAACGCGTTTTCATTGCCGAAAAACCCAGTGTCGCGAGGGAGTTCGCGGCTGCCCTGGACCTGGATTTTGCCAGGAGGGACGGATACCTGGAGGCCGGTGACACCATCGTGACCTGGTGCGTGGGCCACCTGGTGACCATGTGCTATCCCGACGCCTATGATGAGAAATACAAAAGGTGGCGGATGGACGACATTCCCTTTATCCCGGACGCCTACAAGTACCAGGTCATCGACGGCGTGAAAAAGCAGTTCGGGATCGTCAAAAGGATCCTGACCGCGAAAGATCTGGAGACCATCTACATCTGCACCGACTCCGGGCGGGAGGGCGAATACATCTACCGCCTGGTGGCCCAGGAGGCGGGCGTAAAGGACGTGGAGGAAAAGAGGGTCTGGATCGACTCCCAGACCAAAGATGAGATCCTCCGGGGGATCCGGGAAGCGAAAAGCGACCGGGACTACGATCCTCTGGGGTCGGCCGCCTACCTGCGGGCCAAGGAGGATTACCTCATGGGCATCAACTTTTCCCGGGCCCTGACCCTCCGCTACGGGAACGGGATCCGGTCCTTTCTGGGAGCGGACCGGGCCGTCATCGCCGTGGGCCGGGTCATGACCTGCGTCCTGGGCATGGTGGTCCGGAGGGAGAGGGAGATCCGGAACTTTGTCAAGACTCCCTTTTTCAGGATCATCGGCCAGTTCGGCCTGCCGGGCACGGAGGACACCTTCCAGGCCGCCTGGAAGGACTGTGAGACCAGCATCCGCCACGGCGATCCCTGCCTTTACAAGGAGGACGGCTTCCTGAAGGAGGAGGACGCCCAGGCCATGATCGACTATCTGAAGGAGGGGCCCGAGGAGGAAAGAAGGCCCAGGGTCCTCCAGATCTCCAGGAAGACGGAAAAGAAGAACCCGCCCCTGCTCTACAACCTGGCCGAGCTCCAGAACGACTGCTCCCGCTATTTCAAGATCAGTCCGGACCAGACCCTGCAGGCGGCCCAGGAGCTTTATGAAAAGAAGCTGACCACCTATCCCAGAACGGACGCCAGGGTCCTGTCCTCGGCCGTGGCCGCGGAGATCGGCAAGAACCTCAAGGGCCTGACGGGCCTGCCCGCCTGCCTGCCCTATCTCAGGGAGATCCAGAAGACGGGGGCCTATAAGAAGATCGGAAAGAGCCGGTATACGGACGACAAGGCCATCACGGACCACTACGCCATCATTCCCACAGGGGACGGCCTGCGTGCCCTCCCGGGGTGCTCGAAGCTGGTCCGGAACGTCTACGAGCTCATCGTGAGAAGGTTTTTGTCCATCTTTTATCCCCCGGCCGTCTATATCCGCTTTTCCCTGTCCATCGGCATCAGGACCGAGCTCTTCACGGCCCAGGTCAGGGCCCTGAAGGAAAAGGGATATCTGGAGGTCCTGGACTACTCCTTCCTGAAAAAGAAGGCCGAGCCCGGAGAGGACGGCACGGAGGGCGAAGCCGGCCCGGCCGGCCTGACCATGGAAACGGCGGGCCGCCTCAAAAAGAACATGGACCTGGACCTCCTGGACCTCTTCATAAAAAAGGGTGAAACGGCGCCTCCGAAGCGCTATAATTCCGGTAGTATCATCCTGGCCATGGAGAACGCGGGCCAGCTGATCGAGGAGGAGGAACTCCGGGAACAGATCCGGGGATCCGGCATCGGGACCTCGGCGACCCGGGCGGAGATCCTCAAAAAGCTGGTGGGCAACCGCTACCTGTCCCTGAACGGGAAGACCCAGATCATCACCCCCACCCAGCTGGGAGAGATGATCTATGATACCGTGGACTGCTCCATCCGGCCCCTGCTGGACCCCAAGCTGACGGCCAGCTGGGAAATGGGCCTGTCCCGGGTGGCGGCCGGTACGGTCAGCGAGGAAGAATACACGGAAAAGCTCAACGCCTTCGTGGTCAGACGGACCGATTATGTCAAGGGGTCTGATTTCGGGGCGGCCCTCCAGGCCCAGTACCGGAGGACAGCGGAGTTCTATAAGGATTCGAAGATCCGCTGGTCCTCTGAAGGAAAGGGCCGGGGAAAGAAGGCCGGCGGGACCGGAAAAAAGAAGACCGGGACCGGCGGGAGCCGGAGAAAGAAAGAACCGGCGTCTGCCCCTGCCGGTCCGGAATGAATTCGGAATGAAT
>CAMOUD010000070.1 GCA_946626215.1 uncultured Lachnospiraceae bacterium | reverse complement strand
CTTCCGGAAGCTGGGCAAGTGGAAAAAGGGCAGCCCTGTGACCAGCCTTTGATCCAGACAGATACTTTTTTTCATCCCAGATGAAAAGGAAGGCTCCGGTCCGCGTTTCGCGGGCCGGGGCCTTCCTGCTGTTGCCGGGGCCTTCATTTTTTTGTACAATGACAGGGCATCCCCCTGCCCGTGCACAGTCTGTGACGGCCTTTTCCGCCGTGGCACGAGTCTGTTTGAGAAAGGATGGACACAGATATGGCTTTCGAATTTGTACTTATGCTCCTGATCGTTTTTTTCGGGGCCCTGGCCCTTCGCCAGCAGGTGAAAAAAGCGGAGATCGGAAAGGGGTCCCTGGATGAGGTCATCCTGGAGCTCATGGACCACTACCGGTTCCTCCGGGACCACCGGGAAGAGCTGGGGGTCCGGGTCTTTGCCTTCGGTCCCGCCTGGGAGGCGGGGGGAGACAGGTTCCGGAACGCTCCTCTGGCCCTGGCCGTCAGCATCCTGGATGAGAAGGGAAAGGAGAGAGAGGAAGCCGGCCCCCTGGGCATGGAGGTCCTGGAGGCAGGAGGCAGGTACCATTACCAGCTGACCTCGGAACTGGAGGAAAAGCTTTCGGACGCGGAGCTGAACGCCCTCCTGGCCAGGCTCATGAAGGGATTGGAAAAGCGGTTTCCGGACGACATGGCCAGCCTGGGCCCCGCCTGCCTGACTATGGTGGCGGACGGGAAAAAGGCCCTGGACCATCTGGAGGCGGTCCGCAGGAAGAGAGCCGGAGAGAGCCGGAAGGCCCGCCGGGATCTCCTGGACTGAGACAGAAAGATAGACAGCATCAGGAAAAGGCCATGAAAGAAAAGCTCTTTGCGCCGGTGGATATGACCCAGGGGAACCCTGTGGTCCAGATCATCCGCTTTACTATTCCCATGCTGCTGGGAAATATCGCCCAGCAGCTCTACAACACCGTGGACAGCATCATTGTGGGCAGGTTCGTGGGCGACAACGCCCTGGCGGCTGTGGGCAGCGCCGGTCCCATCCTCAACCTCATGCTGGTCCTTTTCATCGGCATCTCCGTGGGCGCCAGCATCCTGGTGTCCCAGTACTTCGGGGCCAGGAACCGGAAGGCCCTCTCCAGGTCCATCGGCGCCTGCGTCACCCTGACCGGGGCCGCCTCCCTGATCATCATGCTGGCGGGCCCTCTGGTCACCATGCCCCTCCTCCGCCTCCTGGGGACCCCGGCCTCCATCATCGGCTGGTGCCGGTCCTACCTGATCATCATCTTCATCGGCATCGCGGGAGGGGGCTACTACAACATCCTGAGCGGCGTCCTGAGGGGCCTGGGCGATTCCATGTCCGCCCTTCTCTACCTTCTGGCCGCCACCGCCGTCAACATCGTCCTGGACTATGTCTTTGTGGCCTGGTTCGGCCTGGGAGTCTCGGGCGTGGCCCTGGCCACGGTCATCGCCCAGTTCGTTTCCGCTCTTTTATCCCTTCGCAGGCTGACCCGGCTGAAGGACTACTTTGACATCGGCAGGGAATACCTGGTCCCTGACAGGTCCTATATGAACAGGCTGATCCGGCTGGGAGTCCCTTCGGGCATCACCCAGGCCATCTTTTCCATGTCCATGATCGTGGTCCAGTCCCTGACCAACAGCTTCGGAGAGCAGTTCATCGCCGCCAACGTCATCGTCATGCGGATCGACGGCTTCGTGGTCCTGCCTGCCATGAGCTTCGGCGCGGCCATGACCACCTACGCCGGCCAGAACATCGGGGCCTGCCGGATGGACCGGGTGACGGAAGGGGCCAGGAAGGGGACCTGGACGGCCATGGGGATCTCGGCCGCTGTCACGGCCCTGATCCTGATCTTCGGCAAGCCCGTCATGGGCCTCTTTACCAGAACGGAGGCCCTGATCGACCTGTCCTACCGGATGATGCAGATCATCGCGGCGGGCTATATCGTCATTGAGATCAGCCAGTGCCTCTGCGGCATCATGCGGGGGGCCGGGGATACGGTCCGTCCCATGTGGATCTCCATTGCCACCTCCATTGTCTTCCGGATCCCCCTGGCCTACCTGCTGGTGGGCCTGACCAGGACACCGGACCTGCCCCAGGGAAACTGCGCCATGATGTATGTATCCATGCTGATCTCCTGGAGCCTGGGCTCTCTGATTTCCCTGGCGGTCTACCGCCGGGGCAGGTGGAAGGAAAAGGCCGGCCTGATCGCGGGCCGTGAGGCCTGAGGCCCGGCATGAAAGGAATATCGGATCAGCAAAAAGAATCCCGGAGAGGAGCTCCTGAGCACCAGAAGCCCTCTCCGGGATTCTTTTTCGGTCAGAGAGGCCGGCGGGCAAAAAGCGCCTTCCTCTTATGTCCGCACGGACTGTTTCAGCAGTCCGCCATGGTCTTTCCTTCGCCCGCAAGGCCGCGGAAGTCGGCCGTAAAGGCCTCCACGGCCGCGTCGATGGCCGCGTTCCTTGTCAGGGCGTCGAAGATGTCCGGGGCCAGGGTCATGCCGCCCACGCCGTACCGGGTCAGCTCCAGGACCTGCTGGCTGTTCTTGAAGCTGGCGGCCAGAAGCTCGCAGGGAAGGTCCGCGGCCTGGATGGCGTCATGGAGGTCCATGGCCACCTGGACGCCGTCAAAGCCCATGTTGTCGATCCGGTTCACATAGGGGGCCACGTAGTCGGCCCCGCATTTGGCGGCTATAAAGCCCTGCATGGCCGTATAGATGGCCGTCCCGATAAAGCGGATGCCCTCCTGTTTCAGGAGCTTCATGGCCTTAAAGCCCTCGGGCACGCAGGGGATCTTGACCAGGGTGGTATCGCCCAGCTCGGCGGTGATCCTCCGGGCCTCCCGGACCATGCCTTCGGCGTCGGGGGAGACGGCCTGGACAAAGAGTTCTCCCTCCGGCCCGATGAGGGAACGGATCTCCTTCAGGACCTCGTAGGGAGGCCTGCCGGCTTTTGCCAGGATGGAGGGGTTGGTGGAGACTCCGTCAACGGGATAGGTCTCATAAAGGCGGCGGATCGCCTGGATGTCCGCGCTGTCAATGCAAAGTATCATGGTGGTTCTCCTTTTCTTTCGAAATGGCCGGTGTTTTCTTTTTATATGGTAGCACCGGGAGGGAAGAAGCGCAAAGGGGAAAGCCCGTCCGGCCGCGGGAGACAAAAATCCGCCTAAAAACAGGCTTTTCTTTAGCGGATTAACGTGCTAGTATAGTGTCGTGTTACAAAAATAAACCAACACGGAGGAAATCTTATGAAAAAGAAACTGGCCCTTATGCTGACAGCAGTCCTTGCCGTATCCGCTCTGGCAGGCTGCGGCGGAGGCAGCAGCGCGTCCCAGGATACCGGCGCCGCTGAGGAGACTGCGGAAGCAGAAGAGACAGAAGAGGCTGAAGAGCCCGCGGAAGATGCCGGCGTGACCTATCAGTTCCTGGATGAGACCCTGGGCGTGGAATCCTACGCCATCGGCTTCCGTCTGGGAGACGAAGAGCTGGCCCAGACCGTCAGCGGCGCTGTCCAGGCCCTGGTCCTCAACGGCACCTATGACGCCATCGGCGAAAAGTATCCCGACATCAAGGACTATCTGTGCCTGTCCGCGGACGGCATCGACGAAGCGTCCCTGCCCGCGGAAGGTTCCGGAGACAGCTCCTTTACCTTCAAGCACGGCTTCGACCTGGACTATCCCCCCTATTCCTATCTGCAGGACGACGGATCCGTCGGCGGCTTTGACGTAGAGCTGGCCCAGGCGGTCTGCGAATACATGGGCTGGGGCTATGAGGCCGTTCCCTTCAACTGGGACGCCAAGGACATGGAGCTCAACGCCGGCTCCTGCGACTGCATCTGGTCCGGCTTCACCAAGGAAGGCCGTGAGGACGCCTACACCTGGGGCATCACCTACTCCAACAACACCCAGGGCATCCTGGTGGCTTCCGATTCCGGCATCCAGTCCCTGGATGACCTGGCCGGCAAGATCGTCGGTGTCCAGACCGCCACATCCGCCTATGACATGCTGGAGGATTCCCAGGCAGATCTGGCCGCTACCTTTGCCGAGCTCAAGGTCTATGAGACCTACACCATTGCCTACAATGACCTGAAGGCCGGCGCCATTGACGCCATTGCCATCGACATGACGGCAGGTTCCTTCCTGATCGCCGGAGACAACTGACCGGAAAGCAGGCTGGATACAGAAACGAAAAAGAGGAGCGGGCCGGTCCCATCGGCCCGCTTTTTCCGGTCTTAATGAAAGGACGGAGGGATAAAACCTATGAGCTTATCCACCATGCTCGCTTCCATGGGCGAGGGCATGCTCCGCACATGCCTGATCTTTTTTCTGACACTGCTGTTCTCCCTGCCGCTGGGCATGGTCATCATGTTCATGCGCAGGTCCAGGATCCTTCTCATCCGGGGCATCGCCCACATCCTGATCGCGGTCCTGAGGGGCACCCCCCTGATGCTCCAGCTCCTCATGTGGTATTTCGGTCCCTTCTACCTTTTTGGCTGGTCGATCCGGGGCTACCGCTTTACCGCCATTATCCTGGGCTTTTCCATCAACTACGCGGCCTACTTCGCCGAGATCTACCGGGGCGGCTTTGAATCCATCTCCAAGGGCCAGTATGAGGCGGCCGAGATCCTGGGCTATTCCAGGGTCCAGACCTTCTTCAAGATCATCCTGCCCCAGGTCATCAAGACCATCCTGCCCTCCGTCACCAATGAGATCATCACCCTGGTCAAGGATACCTCCCTGGCATTCACCCTGGCCTACAACGAGATGTTCTCCCTGGCCAAGCAGATCGCGGCTTCCCAGACCTCCTTCATGCCCTTTATCATTGCCGGCGTATTTTACTTCGTTGCCAACTACGCCGTAGCCTTCGGCATGGAGCGGGTGGAGAAGGCCCTTGACTACTACCACTGATCAGGGCGGAGAAAGGAGCAAGAGCAATGATCCTACAGATGAACGGGATTCAGAAATCCTTCGGCGGACTGGAGGTCCTCAAGGACATCAGCCTGCATGTCGACGCCGGAGAGGTCGTCAGCATCATCGGGCCCAGCGGGTCCGGCAAGAGCACCCTGCTGCGCTGCGCCACCTTCCTGGAAAAGGTGGACGCCGGTGAGATCACCTACATGGATACCACGGCCGTCAGAACGGGCGGGGACGGGCATGCCGTCTATCTGCCCCACAAGGAGCTCAACAGCGTCAAGCGCTATTTCGGCCTGGTCTTCCAGCAGTTCAACCTCTTCCCCCACTATTCTGTCCTGAAGAACGTCATGGACGCCCCCGTCCATGTCCAGAAGAGGAATAAGGAGGAGGTCCGGGAAGAGGCCATGGCCATCCTGAAAAAGATGGACCTGGACACCCGGGCGGACGCCTATCCCTGCCAGCTTTCCGGCGGCCAGCAGCAGCGTGTCGCCATCGCCAGGGCCCTGGCCTTAAAGCCCGCCATCCTTTTCTTTGACGAGCCCACCTCCGCCCTGGACCCTGAGCTGACGGGCGAAGTCCTCAAGGTCATCCGCCAGCTGGCTGAGGAAAAGATGACCATGGTGGTCGTGACCCATGAGATGCCCTTTGCCAGGGCGGTCAGCAACCGGGTCCTCTTCATGGACAAGGGCGTTGTGGTCGAGCAGGGCCATCCGGAGGATGTCTTCGGCGATCCTCAGCAGGAGAGGACCAGACAGTTCCTGCGCAATTATCAGCGATGAGGATCACTTACTGGGTACTGGATCCCACCGGAAATGTGACGATCCTGGCAGAGACCCCTGTCCCGGAGGAGAGCCAGCCGGCCCTGGCCGCCAGGCTCATGGACCTGGAGCCGGGAGCGGAGCAGGCGGGCTTTGTCCGGGAGGACGGGCCGGGGGATTATTCCCTCCGCATGGCCGGAGGAGAATTCTGCGGCAACGCCTCCATGTGCGCCGCCGCCCTCTATATGAAGAAGAAGGGCCTTCCGGAGGGAGAGGTCTGCCTGTCTGTATCCGGTGCCCCGGGCCCTGTCCGGGTCCGGATCCGGAGAGAGGAGGCCGGGACCTATGAGGGGACCGTATCCATGCCGGCTCCCCTGGCCGTCCGGGAGGCGGACCTTCCCGGCTACGGGCCCTGCCGCCTGGTGGATTTTCCCGGGATCTCCCACGCCATCCTGGAGAGGCCCCTGGACAGAGACCGGGCGGAAGACCTGGTCAGGACCTGGTGCCGGGACCTGAAGACGGACGCCCTGGGCCTTATGCTCCTGGACAGGAAGGAAAGGACCATGACGCCCCTGGTCTATGTACCGGCCGCCGGGACCCTTTTCTGGGAGAATTCCTGCGCCAGCGGGACCAGCGCCGTGGGCGCCGGCCTGGCGGAGGAGGAGGGGGCTCCCCTGACCATGTCCCTGGCCCAGCCGGGCGGAAGCCTGACGGTAGAGGTCTCCGGGGACGGGAGCCTGTCTTTGACAGGCCATGTCCGGTTCCTGGAAAAGAAGGAAGCCGACCTGGCCCTGTAAGCCGGGGAGGAAAAGAAAAAAGAAATCGAAGAAAGGGAGGACCTGCCGTGCTGTGAAGCCTTTCACAGCGGCAGGTCCTCCCTTCTTCTCATAGCCGGCCGTTACGTTTTCCTTCCGGTCTCAGGACCGGAACATGCAGGAGGTAAAGAAGTCCCGGGTGACCTCTTCCCCGAAGAGCTTTCTGAACTGGTCCACGGCCGGGCCTCCCTGGGCCAGGAGCTGGTCCGCGTAGGCCCTGGTCTTTGCCTTCTTGACTTCCGGGTCCGTATCCGGAGCCCGGAGGGCGGCCTCCAGATAGGCCTCCATACAGGCGCGGATGATGGTCTCGCCCTGCTTTCTGGTCTCCTTACCGGTCTTGCCCAGGGAAAAGTCATAGCGGATGCTGTCATACCAGCGGGGCCCTGTCTCATAGGAGGGAAGGGAGGCAAAGCGGTCCGCGGCGGCCCGGAAGAGGGCTTCCTGGTCAGGAGCCAGGGGAGAGACCATGGTGTCATAGAATTCCACCAGGAGGGTATGACGGCCGGCTGCCTGGACGGTATCGATGTTGAAGAGGGGAAGGTCTTTTGCTTCCGCGGTCAGGACCACGCTCTCCATCTTCATAAGGCCCAGCATGGCTGTCATTTCCATGGCGCAGAGATGCCCCAGGCCCTGGGCCTCATAGGAGGAGATCCGGAAGTGCATGCCGGACTTGTCCAGCTTCTCATAGGGGATGCCCTTTTCTTCGGTCACGGGATAGTGCTTTCCCAGGGCGGCAAGGATGTAATCTTTCACCATAGCAATGCCTCATTCTTTCATGCTTTCCTGTCCGGGGGACAAAAAAGGGGGATCTGCCGGTCTTATTTCAGCCTGTCCTCCTCGCCCACCAGATGATAGAGGGGGACAAAGGGGAAGAGGATGGGGGTCTTTTCCGCGTATTCCCTGTATTCGGGAAGGTCCCCGTAGTTCCTGTTCTGTCTCTTTTCCAGGCGCTTTGCCCCGCTGACCATGATCAAGAAGATGGAGACATAGCCGGCCAGGGCCGGGAGCCGCTGAAGGCCCCGCAGGATCCCCAGGCCGGAGACCAGGACGCCGGTCCAGAAGGTCATTTCCCCGAAATAGTTGGGACAGCGGCAGAGCCTGTAAAGGCCTTCCATGGCGGGCCTGCCGGGATATTTTTCCTTGAGGGCGCTCTTCTGCCTGTCGGCGGCGGCTTCCAGGCAGATGCCTGCCAGCATGATGGCAGCGCCGGCCCAGCCGGTCAGGGGGGCGGCGCCGGCCCCCTCCGAGGCCCGGTACCAGACGGGGCAGGTCTGGAGCCAGTAGAGGGCGGCCATGCAGAGCCACATGACGGCCATGACCGGGAAGGGGACTTTGGACCGGGTCTGGGAGGCCAGGGTCTTCCGGTAGGCCGCGCTCTTCATCTCCCGGACCAGGAGAAAGCCTCCCAGGCGGATCCCGTAGACGACAAGGAGCAGGCAGAGGATCCCTGTCAGGAGGTCCAGGCTGCCCCGGGCCAGGCAGACGGCGCATATGGCCGCGCCGATCCCGGCCACCGCCAGGCCGTAGCCTACGGACATGAAATAGACGAACTTATAAAATCCAATGGATGAGACCAGGGCTGCTGCCAGGAACAGGACCCAGGATAAAGGGGGGAAAAGCATGATGACCTCCTGAAAGCAGGGACTTAATTCTTATAGCAGCTTTTGATATATTCCGCGAAGCTGTGGTCTCCGACCACCGTATCGCCCACCATTTCTTCGGTCAGGGTCCACTTGGAGAACCGGATGACGGCCTCCTTTCCGTTCCTTTTCAGCCTGGCCGCCAGGGCCAGGACATCAAAGAGCCAGACGGGGGCCCGGCTGATCACGGGCTCTTTGCCGGCGGCCTCAAAGAACATGCGGGCCAGCTCCTCATAGGACCAGGTCTCTTTTCCTCCTACGCTGTAGGTCTTCCCCTCGTCGCACATATGATCCACAATGAAGTCCGCGAAGTCAGGGGTATCCACCACGTTGGCATGGACAGGCCGGTCGCCCAGGAGAGTGACCCTGCCCTTTTCCACCATGGGCATGAAGACCTTGGCGATGTCATAGAAGTAGCCGGTGGGCCGGAAGATGACCCAGGTCAGGCCCGACTCCTTCAGATATTCCTCCAGCCTGGCCTTGGCGTCCAGCATGGGAACGTCCGGAGCCTTGTCGGCCTTGAGGACAGAGATGTAGGCGAAGTGGCGGACGCCGGCCCGGACCGCTTCATCCACCAGGTTCCTGTTGGCGCCATAGTCGATGTCATAGCTGGTCACCCTGGCGCTGGCGGTGGTCAGGCCCACAGTGGTGATGACAGCGTCGGCTCCCTGGCAGAGGCCCCGGACGGCCTTTCTGTCTGTCAGATCGATCTGCAGGCTCTTAAAGGGCACGCAGTCCTCCAGGTCCCGGACATGGAGATCGACGGCCTTGACCTTGTGGCCCTGCCGGACCAGGCTCCGCAGGATGTCTTCGCCCAGGTGTCCGTAGGCGCCGGCTAATACGACTTTCATAGGGTTCTTCTCCTTTTTTGAAATAGTTCTTGCTGGTGTCAGAGGGGCTTGAGGAGCTTCAGGATCCCGGGCCGGATGGAGGCGTAGTCCGTTTCCCTGTCCGCGGCGAAGCGGAGGACCAGGGCGGCCAGGAAGCCTGCCAGATAGGGCTCCTGCCTGACCTGCTCCGGAGGGAGCGAGGCCCTTATATAGCCGGACAGCTCTTCGATCAGGATCCTGTGGTAGCGGTCGAAGAGGGGAACAGATCCCTTATGCTGTTCGTAATCCTCCCAGACGGGGCTGTAGACAGCGGAAAAGGACCGGAGCTGGTCAAAGAGGGCATGGAGCAGGCCCTCGGGAGATCCCGGGGCATCAGGGCCTGAAAAGCGCCGGGTGATCTCCTTCCAGTCCTCCAGCATGACGCCGGCTGCCAGATATTCCTTGGAGGGAAAGTAATTGTAGATGGTCCCGACTCCGATGCCCAGGGCATTGGCGGTCTTCCGGATGGTCAGGGCCGTATAGCCCTCCCTTTTCAGGATCCTCCGGGCCTCCTCCAGGATCTGGGAGCGGGCGTTTTCGATGATCTTGGGCATGACGCTCCTTTCCGGCGAAGAGGGCCTGTTTCCGATATCCTTCCGGCACAGGGAAGGCCTGATAAAATGAACGTGTTCATAAAAAAGTATAAAATCCGCCAATTTCTTTGTCAATCGAGGAAAGAAGCCGGAGCGCGGATGTGTCCCGGAGGGCCAAATGGTGTATACTGGAAAAAGGAAGACCGGTACGCGGGAAAGGGAGGCGTCAGATGGAATACAGGGTTTTTGGAGATGAGATCGTTCTCAGGCTGGACAGGGGCGAAGAGGTCATGGACAGCATCCGGGAGGTCTGCCGGGCCGAAGGAGTCCGGCTGGCAAGGATCCAGGGACTGGGAGCGGCCATGGAGGCAGACATGGGCCTTTTTGACGTGGAAACGAAGATCTTCCATACGAAGACTCTGACGGAGCCTCTGGAGATCACCTCCCTGACCGGCAGCGCCACCATGAAGGACGGAGAAGTATATCTCCACATCCACTGCACGGTCTGCGGCGCGGATCTCCAGGCCAGGGGCGGCCACCTCAACAGGGCCGTCATTTCCGCCACCGGCGAGATCTTCATCAGCAGGATCGGCGGGGAAGTGGGCAGGAGGTTCGATGAGACCATCGGACTGAACATCTTTGATTTTCAGGAAGAGTGAGCCGGGACTGGTCAAAAGGAATCTTTGGCACTATAATGCGAAGGCAGAAACAGGAACGAGATGACAGAACATACGGCAGAAAGGACATCATGAGCATATTCAAAGGATCCGGTGTGGCCCTGGTCACACCTATGAAAGAGAACGGAGAAATCGATTATCAGGTACTGGAGACTCTGATCGAAGACCAGATCGCGGGCCATACAGACGCCTTTATCATCTGCGGGACCACCGGCGAAGCTCCCACTCTGGAGGACGATGAGCACCTGGAGGCCATCAGGCGGGCCGTGGAGATCGTAAACGGCCGGGTCCCGGTCATCGCGGGCACGGGCTCCAACAATACGGCCCACGCCGTGATGATGTCCCGGGAAGCGGAAAAGCTGGGCGCCGACGCGGTCCTTCTGGTCACCCCCTATTACAATAAATCCACCCAGGACGGCCTCTATGCCCACTACCGCACCATAGCGGCTTCGACAGGCCTTCCCTGCATCCTTTACAATGTTCCCTCCCGGACAGGGACCAACCTCCAGCCGGCCACCATGGCCAGACTGGCCAGGGATACGGAGAACATCCAGGCCATCAAGGAGGCCAGCGGCAGCATTTCCCAGGTGGCGGAGCTGGCGGCTACGCCGGAGTTCCAGGAGGGCTTCTTTGATATCTATTCCGGCAACGATGACCAGATCGTGCCCATCTGCTCCCTGGGCGGCATCGGCGTGATTTCGGTCCTGGCCAACGTGGCTCCCAGACAGGCCCATGACATCGTGGACCTCTATCTGAAGGGGGACGTGGAGGCCTCCCGGGCCCTCCAGCTCAGGGCCTTTGAGCTCTGCAAGGCCCTTTTCTGCGAGGTCAATCCCATTCCCGTCAAGGCGGGCCTTACCATGCAGGGCTACGGCGTGGGAGCCCCCCGGCTGCCCCTGATCTCCATGTCAGAGGCCGGACGGGCCAGGCTGAAAAAGGCCATGGAGGACTTCGGCGTCCTCTGACCGGCAGGATACAGGCGGCAGGCATTTTTGCCTGCCGCATTTTTGTGGCGCGGGCTGACGGCGCATAGCGCCGCAGAGCCGCCCGGGTCGTCAAGGCCCAG
>CAMOUD010000069.1 GCA_946626215.1 uncultured Lachnospiraceae bacterium | reverse complement strand
AGGCGGCCCCCCTTTCCCAGTCCGGCTCCTGGTCCAGGATATAGGCGAAGATCCCGGCGCAGACCGCTTCCGCCACGCCGCACTGGATTCCGTGGAGGTCTGAGGGGGAGTCAAAGGTCTGGGCCCGCATATCCCAGATGTGGGAGAAATAATGCTCCATGCCGGAGGCGGGGCGGGTCGAGCCCGCCATGGTCATGGCAAGGCCGCAGAGGACCAGGCCCTGAGTCACGGCCAGGACCGCTTCCTCGTCCCTGTCCATCAGGTCCCGGGCCCGGTCGGTGCAGGCCTTCAGGCTCTGCCGGATCAGGCCGGCGATCCTGGGACAGTAGGGCTCCCCGATGATCAGGTTGGCGATCCTCCACTCACAGAGACTGGTATACTTGGCCAGCATGTCTCCCAGGCCGGCCCGGAGCATGGGGGCCGGGGCCTCTTTCAGGATGTCCAGGTCATTGACGATGGCCGCGGGATGGGCGCTCTCCAGGGAGACCCGGAGGCCGTCCCGGATGACGGAGGAGGACCCGGAGGCAAAGCCGTCCATGGAGGGGGCCGTGCCCAGCAGGACATAGGGCCTTCCCGTGATCTTCGAGCAGAGCTTGGCCAGGTCGTTGATGGTGCCGGAGCCCACGGCCAGGATCAGGTCGCAGGCATGGTCGAAGTAGAGGAGGGCGGAGCCCAGGGTCTTTTCATCGGGATGGACCTGGTCCTCCCTCAGGAGGTGGACCGAGTAGGGGATCCCTTTTTCCGCAAGGAGGGCGGCGGCCCTTTCTCCGGCTGCCTTCCAGGTACGGGGGTCGGCCAGGATAAAGGGGCGTTTCCCCAGGGAGGAGAGGATGGCGGGGAGCTTCTCCATGGCCCCCTTTTCTATGACGATCTCGGAGGGGGAGAGGGAGTGGTCTCTCCCGCAGGCAGGACAGGGCCCCTGGAAGGGGGCCAGGATCTTCTGGATGGAAGGCATGATCGTTTCCTCCTGCTGATGGTTTTCTTATTGGTGAAGGATGTGGGCAAAGACGTAGTCCGCGTAGTCGGATAAAAAGGCCCTGTCCTTCTTCATATCGTCGGTGAACTCGAAGAAGAGGTCCGGATCCGAATAGGAACGCTTGAAGAAGGGCTTGCGGAAGAGGTCTCCGGAGGAGTCTCTCCACTGGGGCAGGTAGATCCCGGCTTTTCTGGTATAGCAGGTCTCGGGCCTGGCCTGGACCCGGTGGGTCCTGTCTACGTAGCCGGAGATATACTTATGGATGGCCATGTCCTCCTCGGGAAGGTAGTAGTAATCCTTGTAATTGGCGTAGAAGTACTTCATGGTCTCGTTGTAGAAGGGGATCTTCAGGAGCCCCTGCCGGCCGTCCAGCTTGACGAAGCAGTGGTCGGCGGAGGAATAGAGGGCGGTGGGCATGGTCCTCCGGATGGAGAAGTAAAGGAGGAGCTCCTCCCCCTGCTGTCCCTCGTAGTCGGTGTAATAGCCCGCCTGGGCCTTGGTGACCCGGATCCCGGGATCGGAGAGACTGGTATATTCCAGGGCCGGCAGCAGAAGGACCAGGCCCCGGATATCGGCCGCGTTGTGGTCCAGGAGGCTTTTGAGGAGCTCGCTCCCTCCGTTGGCCAGGTATTTCTGGTAGACCCGGACCAGGTCTCCGCCGGAGGCTTCCTCCTCCCGGCCGGTGCCCAGATAGGCCTCCACGGTCTGCTGCTTATAGTCGGGCAGGCCCAGGAGGCGCCGGTAGGGCTTCATGACCTGGTAATAGTCCAGGGACCGCATGCCGGTCAGGGTATCGGGAAGGGAATGGACGTCCATGCGCTTTCTGATGAAGGGCAGGTCGAACCGGGTCCCGTTGTAGTGGACCAGGAGCTTATAGCCGGAAGCGAAGAGAAGGAAGGAGGAGAGGACCGATTTCTCGTCGGTGCCCGTATTGTCGAACCACTGGGTGGTGGCAAAGCCTCCCTGCTCATAGCAGGCGCAGCCGATCATATAGATCCGGTTCCTCTCGCCGGAAAGGCCCGTGGTCTCAATGTCCACGAAGAGGACCTCGGATAAAGGACAGATGGTCTCCAGGAGTTCTGTGGAGACAGTGGTTTCTATGGCGCCGCTGAAGATTCGCATACAATACCCCCACGTACCAGGCTTCAGGTCACAATGGAAGTGTAGCATAAAGCGCTAAAAGCTTCCAGTCGGCCGCCTCCTTCTTTACAGACCGGCCAACTTTCAATATAATAAAATGGTTTATGGGCCCCGGCCCCGGCAGTCCGCCGCAGGAACTGCCCTCTTTCCCTGATGCCGCAGCTTTCAGGCGGCAGGAAACAGAAAGGTTAGGAAAAGCATGGAAGTAAAATACAGAAGCACAAGATCCGATTCCGCCCCCATCACAGCCTCCCGGGCCATCCTGGAGGGACTTTCCGATGACGGCGGACTTTTTGTCCCCACAAGGATCCCGTCCCTGGACCGGTCCCTGGCCGAATTCGCCGCCATGGACTATCGGGAGACCGCCTATCATGTCATGAAGCTCCTCCTGTCCGATTTCACGGAGGAAGAGCTCAGAGGCTGCATCGACAGGGCCTATGACAGCAAGTTCGATATCCCGGAGATCGCCAGGCTCCATGAGACCTCGGACGCTTACTACCTGGAGCTTTTCCATGGGCCCACCATCGCCTTCAAGGATATGGCCCTCTCCATCCTGCCCCACCTCCTGATCACGGCAGCCGCCAAGAACCATGAGGACAGGACCATCGTCATCCTGACCGCCACCAGCGGCGATACGGGCAAGGCTGCCCTGGCAGGCTTCGCCGGAGTAAAGGGGACCAGGATCGCGGTCTTCTATCCCAAGGACGGCGTCTCCACCATCCAGGAGAGACAGATGGTCACCACGGTGGGAGAGAACACCAGGGTCATCGGCATCCACGGCAACTTCGACAACGCCCAGTCCGCCGTCAAGGAGATCTTCTCCGACAGGGCCCTCCGGGCCGAAATGGCAGAAAAGGGCTACCGGTTCTCCTCTGCCAATTCCATCAACATCGGACGTCTGGTCCCCCAGATCGTCTATTACATCTATTCCTACGCAAGGCTCCTGGCCGCCGGCAGGATCAAGGAGGGACAGGCCGTCAACTTCGCCGTTCCCACCGGCAACTTCGGCAACATCCTGGCCGCCTACTACGCAGGCAGGATGGGACTTCCCATCCATAAGCTGATCTGCGCCTCCAACTCCAACAAGGTCCTCTATGATTTCTTCCGGACAGGGACCTATGATAAGAACAGGGACTTCCTCCTGACCACATCCCCCTCCATGGATATCCTGATCTCCAGCAACCTGGAGCGTCTCCTTTTCCACGCGGACGGAGAGGACCCGGCTGCCTGCGCCGCCCGCATGGAGGAACTGTCTCAGACCGGCGTCTATACCATCAGTGAGAAGATGAAGGAGAACCTCTCCCTTTTCTACGGAGGATGGGCGGACGACGCCAAGACCGCGGCCAGGATCCGGGCCGTCTTTGAGAAGGAAGGCTATCTCCTGGATCCCCATACCGCCGTCGCCTCCTCTGTCTATGAGGAGTACAGGAAAGAGACCGGCGATGAGACCCCTGTCATCATTGACTTTACGGCCAGCCCCTTCAAGTTCGAAAAGGCGGTCATGGAAGCCATCGGCCAGCCCTCCGACCTGTCTGACCTGGAGCTGGCGGACAGGCTCAGCGAGGTCTCCGGCGTGAAGGTCCCGGCAGCCGTAGAGGCCCTCAGGACGGCCCGGGTCATGCATGACATCGTCTGCGACCAGGAGGAGATGATGGGCCAGGTCCGGGATTTCCTGGGGCTGTAAGCCTGTCAGAAGGGAAAAAGCATGAACATTGACATCATGGGGCTGGTGCTCCTTTTATGCGGCGTCTATATCATCTACGCCGCCATCATCCTGAAAAAGGACGGGATCGTGACCCGGTCCATCATGGCCTCCAAGGCCAAGGACCCGGACAGGATGCGGGACAGAGAAGGCTTTGCCGCCTTCCTTTTCCCCAGGGCCCTGGCCCTGGGCACCATCTGCTGCCTGGAAGCGGTCTGGGAGGTCTTTGTGGCCCCCATGGGGAGTCCTTATACCCAGATCAGTCCCTTCCTGCTCCTTGTGGTGGGCGCCGCCGTCGTCCTCTATATTTCCGCCGTCCGCAAGGCCGAAAAGACCTTTTACTGATCCTGCCGACTCAAGCTAATACGGGAAGAAAATCATGTCTAATCCATTGATCTCGGTCATCATGCCGGTCTACAACATCCGGGATTACCTGCCTGACTGCATGCGGTCCGTTCTGGCCCAGACCTATCAGAACCTGGACATCATCCTGGTGGACGACGGGTCCACCGACGGGTCGGGATCCCTCTGCGATTCCTATATTGACAAGGATCCCAGGGTCAGGGTCTGCCATAAGACCAACGGGGGCCTCTCCGACGCCCGCAACTACGGGATCGAGCGGGCCCTGGGCGAATACATTACCCTGATCGATCCGGATGACAGCGTGGATCCCGACTACGTGGAATACCTCTACCGGGTCCTGGACAAGTACGGGGCGAAAATGTCCATCTGCACCCACAGGGTCCGGTTCGACAACGGCCGCGTCACGGACTTCGCCGGAGAGGGCGATATCCTGATGGATACCAGGACCTGTCTGGAGCGGATGCTCTATCATGACGTGATCGATACCTCCGCCTGGGCCAAGCTCTATCATAAGAGCCTCTTTGACAAGGTCCGCTTCCCCCTGGGCAATATCTTTGAGGACATCGGGACCACCTATGCCCTCATGCTGCAGATGGAGTCCATCGCCGTGGGCTTCGAGTCCAAGTACACCTACTACTTCCACAACAACTCCATCGTGAATTCCAGCTTTTCCGTCCGGAAGCTGGACATGCTGAAGATGACGGACCGGATGGCCCGGGATGTCCTGGCCGCCTATCCGGACCTCCGGAGCGCGGTCCTTCGCCGGCGGGTCTACGCCAGGCTTTCGACCCTGAACCAGATGATCGACGCTGAGAACGCCGATGCCTATAGAGAGAGGATCCTTGCCTTTATCCGCAGGCACGCGGGGGAGGTCCTCCGGGATCCCCGGGCCCCGAAAAGGGACAAGGCGGCCCTCCTTCTTCTCCGCAGGGGCTATCCCGCCTACTGCCGGAGCTGGAAGCTTTACCGGCGGATCAGCAAGGGATTCTGATTTGGGTCCTTTGCAAGGCAGGGGCCTGTATGGTATAATTTTTTTGTCCGAAGTATTATTTCCGCCATTTTGAACCTACAATTACTTTAAACGGGATTCCTATATCGCTGCAGATGATGTCACGCCTTCGGCGCTCCGCGTCACGGGAGAGGAAGATTGAGGCTGCAGCTGCGGTGACCCACCTGGCCGTGTGCTAGGAGTCAAAATGCGGTCATGGTACTTCGGCTTTTTTCCTGCCTCCTCGAACTTGACAAATTCTGAGGGGGCTTTATAATTGTTTCGGTAAGTCAATACCGTAAATGCTGAGATGGAGACGCAAGGCATGACAAGTTCCGGCAGGCTGACAGAGCCGGACAGAGAGAAGGTCCGCCGGCTGAGAGGCCTTCCGTAGGAACCCATGCCCCTTCCCTCCGGAGCAGCCTCTGCCAACGGCCATGCCCAGTAGTGGAGGACGGATGGCCCCGTTACAGGCCCTAAAGTGCTCCTGCCTGACAGGAGAAACCGGGTGGTACCGCGGAGCTGATTGCCGGCTTCGTCCCTGTGCGCGTGACAGGGACGGAGCCGTTTTTATATGGGCCGGCACCGGTCCCCAGTCTTTTCTGACATGTCAATCAAGGTAAACAGAGGTGTTTTATGGAAAATCAGATGAAAGCGTTGCGAGAGGAAATGATGGAGGCGGCCTCTCAGGTCCGCAGCAAGGAGGACCTGGCGGCCTTCTGGCAGACCTACCTGAGCAAGGGCGGCAAGGTGTCCGGCCTCATGAAGGGCATGAAGACCATTGCCAAGGAAGACCGTCCCGCCTTCGGCAAGCTGGTCAACCAGCTCAAGGGCGAGGTGGAGAAGCGCTACGCCGAGGTCCGGGAGGCCCTGGACAAGGCGGAGCTGGAGGCGAGGAACGTCTCCGAGCAGATCGACATCACCATGCCTGCCAAAATGCGGCCGGCAGGCGGCCTTCACCCCCTGTCCGTGACCAGGAGCCAGATGATCGGCGTCTTCGCCGGCATGGGCTTTGAGATCTACGACGGTCCCGAGATCGAGGATGACGACCACAACTTCACCAGGCTCAATGTGCCCAGGAACCATCCGGCCAGAGATATGCAGGATACCTTCTATATCGCCGAGGACCTGGTCCTGAGGACCCATACCTCCAACGGACAGATCCGGGTCATGGACGCCCAGCAGCCCCCCATCAAGGTCCTGTCCCCCGGCCGTGTCTTCCGGTCCGACTCCGACGCGACCCATTCTCCCATGTTCTCCCAGATGGAGGGCCTGGTGGTCGACAAGGGCATCACTCTCTGTGACCTTCAGGGCATGCTGGACAAGTTCTGCCAGCAGATCTTCGGCGAGGCGGCCCGGACCAGGCTCCGCCCCTCCTACTTCCCCTTCACCGAGCCCAGCGTAGAGGTGGATGTCTCCTGCTTCGAGTGCGGCGGCAAGGGATGCTCTCTCTGCAAGGGCACCGGCTGGATCGAGATCCTGGGCGGCGGCATCGTCCACCACAACGTGCTCAGGAACTGCGGGATCGATCCCGAGGTCTATTCCGGTTTTGCCTTCGGCATCGGCATTGAACGGATCGCCATGCTCAAGTACGGCATCAACAACATCGGGCTTCTGACCCAGAACGATCTGCGTTTCCTCAGACAGTTCAAAGAAGCGTAAGGAAAGGAGAGGAGAGCAATGAAAGTACCCTTCAGTTGGCTGAAAGAATATGTAGATATTGACTGTACGCCCCAGGAGCTCCAGGACAAGCTCTTTTCCTGCGGCTTTGAGGTGGAAGAGCTGATCGACCTGTCCGAGGGCATCAGCAAGGTCGTGGTGGCCGAGGTCACCGAGGCCGTTCCCCAGGAGGGGACCCATCTGACCGTCTGCAAGGTGGACGCGGGCCCCTACGGAAAGGATATCCAGATCAGCACCGGCGCCGACAACGTCTATGTCGGCATGAAGACCCCCGCCGCCCTGGACGGAGCCACCCTGCCCGGAGGCTTTGTCATCAAGGCCAGGAAGATGCAGGGCGTCATGTCCAACGGCATGCTCTGCTCCGGCGAGGAGCTGGGCCTCAATGAGGACCTTTTCCCCGGCAGCGAGTATTACGGCCTTCTGGACCTGCCCAAGGAATTCGAGGTGGGCACCCCCATCCAGGATGTCACGGGCCTCAACGACTATATTTTTGATATTTCCCTGACGGCCAACCGGGCCGACTGCAACTCCATCCTTGGCATCGCCAGGGAGGTGGCAGCCATCCTGGACAAGCCCCTGAAGATGCCTGCCCTGGACTATACCGTCCATGACTATGCCTTTGAGGGCTTCAAGGTCTCCGTGGAAGCTCCGGACCTCTGCCCCCGCTACCTGGCCCACGGCGTCCACAACATCCGCTTCGGCCAGTCCCCCCGCTGGATGCGCCGCTTCCTGGCCCTCTGCGGCCTGCGCAGCATCTCCAACGTGGTCGACATCACCAACTTCGTCATGCTGGAGATCGGCCAGCCCATGCACGCCTTTGACCTGGACACCCTGGAGAACGGCCAGATCATCGTCCGCCGGGCCAGGGATGGCGAGACCATCACTACTCTGGACGGCAAGGAATTTGCCCTTTCCGGCGACAACCTGGTGATCTGCGACGGCGCAAAGCCCGAGGCCCTGGCCGGCATCATGGGCGGCCTTTCCTCCGAGATCACCGAGAATACCAAGGAGCTTCTCTTTGAGTCCGCCAGGTTCGTCCGCGACAACATCCGCAAGACCTCCAGGAGCCTGGGACAGAGCACGGATTCCTCCGCCCACTTCGAGAGGGGCGTCAACGAGTATACCGTCGAGCTGGGCATGGCCAGGGCCCTTCATCTGATCGAGGAGCTGGACTGCGGCCTGATCACCTCCAGCGCCTTCGACTGCGACGCCGGCGAGCCCAAGGAGGGCAGGGTCTTCGACGCCACCCTTTCCGGCATCAACCGGATTCTGGGCATCGAGGTGCCCGCGGATACCGTCCTGGATATCCTCAGACGCCTCAGCTTCAAGGTGGAAAGAGACGGCGACCGTCTCCATGTCCAGGCCCCCCGCTACAGGGAGGACATCGAGATCGGCGAGCCCGACCTGGCCGAGGAAGTCATCCGGGAGTACGGCTATGACAAGATCGTGCCCACCTTCCTGAAGAACGCCACCGTGACCAGCGGCGGCCTGACCCCTGACCAGCAGTCCAGGGAAAAGGTCAAGCAGGTCCTCTGCGGGCAGGGCTTCTTTGAGGTCCAGACCCTGGCCTTCTACGCGGACGCCGACCTGGACGCCCTTCATCTGGCTGAGGACGCGCCCGAGCGGAACGTGATTCGGATCCTCAATCCCATCACGGCCAACCTGACCATCATGCGGACCATCCTGGCCCCCTCCATGCTGAACACGGTGGTGGACAACATCAAGTTCGGCAACATGGACGGCCGGATCTTCGAGCTGGCCAATGTCTACTATCCCAAGGGACAGCCCATCACCGAGCTTCCCGACGAGATCCCCCACATCGGCTTTGCCGTCTACGGGGATGAAGAGGACTTCTTCACCGTCAAGGGCGCCGTGGAGACCCTGGGCAGGGAATTCGGCCTGGAGTTCGACTATGAGCGCTGCCAGGACGTGCCCTATCTCCATCCCGGCATCGCTGCCTACATCCTGTGCGGCGGCGAGAGGATCGGGTGCTTCGGCAAGCTGGCCAACTCTGTGGCCGGTGAGCTGAGCCTTCCCAAGGATTCCAGGGAGGGCCACAAGATCTTCCTGGGCGAGATCGACTATCAGAAGCTGATGGCCCATGTCCGTCCCTTCAAATATGTGCCTGTTTCCCCCTTCCCGGCCCATGTCAGAGACCTGGCCCTGGTCGCGGAAGAGTCCGTCACCTGCGGCGAGGTCACGGCGGAGATCAGAAAGGCCTGCGGCCAGGTATCCGATGTCCAGCTCTTTGACATCTACCGCGGCAGGCAGATCGGCCAGGGCAAGAAGTCCATGGCCTTCAAGATCACCTTCATGCCCGATGACAAGGCCCTGACGCCCGAGGACGTCAACCGCTTCGTCAAGAAGATCCTCGGCAATCTGAAATTCCGTCTTGGAATTGAGATGCGATAATAGTATACTGGTAATGTTCATGTTCAGGGGACTGGCGATCACGCCCGTCCCTTGTTCGTGTCTGGATCAAATTTATTCAACAGGAGTCAGCATCAATTTATGAAACGAATCAACGCATGGATGACCTATGACCTGGAAATGCAGAAGGCCTGCCTGGACTTCGCGGAAGGCTACAGACATTTCCTTGATGTGAGCAAGACGGAAAGAGAGTGCATCGACTACTTTGTCGAGGAAGCGGAAAGACAGGGCTACAGGGAACTGGCGGACCTGATCAGGAGCGGGGAGGCCCTGAAGGCCGGCGACAAGGTCTATATGGTATGGATGAACAAGTCCATCGTCCTTTTCAGGATCGGCAGCCGCCCCATGGAAGAGGGCCTCAACATCCTGGGGGCCCATATCGACTCGCCCAGGCTGGACGTCAAGCAGAATCCCCTTTATGAGGATACGGGCCTGGCCTATCTGGACACCCACTATTACGGCGGGATCAAGAAGTACCAGTACGTGACCCTTCCCCTTGCCATCCACGGCGTTGTTGTCAAAAAGACCGGCGAGACCGTGATCCTGAACGTAGGAGAGGATGAGGACGATCCCGTATTCTTTGTGTCCGACCTTCTGATCCACCTGTCCAAAGACCAGATGCAGAAGACGGCGGCCCAGGTCATCGAGGGCGAGGCCCTGGACCTGATCGTCGGCTCAAAGCCCATCCTGATCACGGCCGAGACCAGGGCCGGCGTCAAGGAGGAAGAGGAGGCCAAAGAGGACCTGAAGGGAGCCATCCTCAAGATCCTGGAGATGAACTACGGGATCGCGGAGGAGGACTTTGAATCCGCCGAGCTGGAGATCGTGCCCGCCGGCAGGGCCCGGGACGCGGGCTTTGACAGGAGCATGATCCTGGGCTACGGCCAGGATGACAGGGCCTGCGCCTATCCTTCCTTCATGGCCCAGATGGAGGCGGACGTCTGCGAAAGGACCTCCTGCACCCTCCTGGTGGACAAGGAGGAGATCGGGTCTGTGGGCGCCACGGGCATGAAGTCCCGTTTCTTCGAGTACGCCCTGGCCGAGGTCATGAACCTGGCCGGCCAGTACAGCGAGCTGGCCCTGCGCCGGTGCCTGGCCAACTCCTGCATGCTTTCCTCTGACGTCAGCGCGGGCTTCGATCCCTCCTACGCCTCTGTCTTTGACAAGAAGAACGTGGCCTATCTGGGCTGCGGCATGTGCTTCAACAAATATACCGGCGCCAGGGGCAAGTCGGGCTCCAACGACGCCAACGCCGAATACATCGCCCACCTCAGGGGCATCTTTGAGGAAGCAGGCGTCCGGACCCAGACCGCGGAGCTGGGCAGGGTCGACCAGGGCGGCGGCGGGACCATCGCCTACATCCTGGCCCGCTACGGCATGAATGTCATCGACTGCGGCGTTCCGGTCCTGTCCATGCATTCTCCCTGGGAAGCCTCCAGCAAGGCGGACCTTTATGAGACCTTCCGCGGCTACGGGGCCTTCCTGAAGGGGGCCAGTCTTCGAAATATCTGAGAACAGGATTATGAGTACAGAACAAGATTTTGATCAGGCCGGCCTGAAGACATCGGACTACTGGTTCGACCTGCCTGAAGAACTGATCGCCCAGGATCCCCTGACGGACCGGGACCGGTCCCGGATGCTGGTGGTGGACAAAGAGACCGGGGAGACCCGGGACAGGATCTTTAAGGACATCGTGGAATACCTGCGGCCGGGAGATACCCTGGTCCTCAATGATACACGGGTCATTCCGGCCCGCCTCCTGGGCACCAAGGAGGGGACCGGGGCCCACGCCGAGGTCTTTCTCCTGAAAAGACTGGACGCGGATACCTGGGAGACCCTGGTAAGGCCCGGCAAGAAGCTCCGGCCCGGAGCCCGGGTCAGCTTCGGAGAAGGCCTCTTAAAGGCCGAGATCCTGGACGTGATGGAGGACGGGAACCGGAAGGTCCGCTTCGAATATGAGGGGATCTTTGAGGAGATCCTGGACCGGCTGGGGGGGGTGCCCCTGCCGCCCTACATCACCCATAAGCTCCAGGACCCCGAGATGTACCAGACCGTCTATGCCCGCTGCCGGGGATCGGCGGCGGCTCCCACCGCCGGGCTCCACTTTACCCGGGACCTGCTGGACGAGGTGGAGGCCATGGGCGTCCGTCTGGCCTTTGTGACCCTCCATGTGGGCCTGG
>CAMOUD010000068.1 GCA_946626215.1 uncultured Lachnospiraceae bacterium | reverse complement strand
GTCATATATGAAGTTTTAAGATCGTTCCGGATCTCCTGCGGGGCAGGAGCCCGGGCCTTTCGGCTCGCCTCTCTCGCGGCGACAAGTGGTATGTTAACACCACTGGTATAGGTTTGCAAGGGGATTTTTTCAATTTGGGTGACTGGAAATTATCTCCTAAATCTGATAATTCAGACAATTTATCCGTTTATCGTTTATGTCTGTCCAGTGCCCTTTTTTCGGCATATATAAATAGAAGAAGCTCCCTCATTCCGGCCTTCTGCCATGCAGCTTGCCGGCCGAAACCGCGTTTTTGAACCGGAAGGCACCGGTTTTTTCTCCTGATCCTGTACTCCCGGTCAGCCTTCTCAGGCTATCCTGTCCTTCCTGAAGACAAAACGATACCGCATGGAAAGAAACCTCCTTCCGCTTTGTATCTCCGCCTGAAGTCTCTTATCTTCCTGTTTCAGACAGCCTCCTCTCGAACCGGTCCTTCCCCGGATCCGAAGGCAGCCCGGTCGGATACGAGCCGTCAAAGCAGGCGCTGCAGCAGCGGCCCTCCCCGGCCAGAAGTCCCAGGCTCTCCACAGGCAGAAAGCCCAGAGAGTCGGCACCGATCATGGCCGCGATCTCCTCCGGGGAATGGCGGCAGGCGATCAGGTCATCACGGGAGTCAATGTCTGTCCCGTAATAGCAGGGATGGAGAAAGGGCGGGGCGGACACCCGCATATGGATCTCCCGGGCCCCCGCCTTCCTGAGCAGGGAAACCAGGTGCCTGCTGGTGGTCCCCCGCACGATGGAGTCGTCGATCAGGACAAGGCGCTTATCCCGGACGGCCTCCTCAACTGCCGACAGCTTGATATTGACCTGACCGGCCCGGTCCTTTGGCTCGATGAAGGTCCTTCCTATATATTTGTTCCTGATCAGCCCGGTCTCATAGGGGATTCCCGAATACCGGCTGTAGCCAAGGGCAGCGTCCAGACCGGAATCCGGAACCCCGACCACCAGGTCCGCCCGGACCGGATAGACCCTGGCCAGCTCTTTTCCGGCCTCTATCCTGGCCCGGTGCACCGGCCTCCCGTCGAGTATTGAGTCCGGCCGGGCAAAATAGATATATTCAAATGCGCACAGCCTCTTCTCCTGTTTCCCGCAATGCTCCCGGCGGGAAACTGCTCCTTCCGGTCCGAAGATCAGGATCTCCCCCGGCTCCACGTCCCGGATCCGCTCAGCTCCCACCGCCTTCAGGGCGCAGCTTTCGGAAGCGACCGCGTAGGCCCCGTCCCGGGTCCTGCCAAAGCAGAGGGGCCGGAAGCCATGGGGGTCTCTGGCACAGATCAGCTTCTGGGGCGACATGAGGACCAGGGAATAGGCTCCCTCCAGCGTCTCCATGGCCCGGCTGAGGGCCTCCTCGATCGAAGGGGCCTTCAGCCTCTCTCTTGTTACGATGTAGGCGATCGTTTCCGTATCGCTGGTCGTATGGAAGATGGCCCCGGAAAGCTCCAGGGACCTGCGGAGCTCCGACGCGTTGGTCAGGTTCCCGTTATGGGCCAGGGCCATCTTCCCCTTATGATGGTTCACCAGGATCGGCTGACAGTTGGCCCGGTTGGTCCCTCCGGTGGTCCCATACCGGGTATGGCCCACCGCCATGGTCCCCTTCGGGAAGGAGGAGAGCCTCTCCCCGGTGAATACCTCACTGACCAGCCCCAGATCCTTATGGGGATAGAAGAGCCCGTCATCGCATACGACGATGCCGCAGCTCTCCTGCCCCCGGTGCTGGAGGGCGTACAGGCCATAGGAACACAGGCCCGCCGCGTCGATCCGGCGGCCCGCCATGATTCCAAAAACTCCGCACTCCTCATGGATTCCCATTGCTGCCTGTCCTCCTACTCTGTCTTTTCTTCCTGTCATTCCACATCCTGCAGGGCATCGTAGCCTTCTTCGCCGGTACGGACCTTGACCACGTTTTCCACCCTGTAGACAAAGATCTTGCCGTCGCCGATATGGCCGGTATAGAGCACCTTCTTGGCTGTCTCGATGACATCCCTGACGGGAATCGCGGCGACCACGATCTCCACCTGGACCTTGGGCCGGAGGTCTGTCTCCACGGCTACGCCCCTGTAGAACTCTGTGTGGCCCTTCTGCATGCCGTAGCCCATGACGTGAGAGACCGTCATGCCGGTGATCCCCAGCCTGCTCAAGGCCTCCTTGAGGGCATAAAGCTTTTCTTCTTTACAGATGATCTCGACCTTGGTGAAGGCAGAGGTTTCCGCTGCCGGTTCCCGGCTGACGGGCACAGGCTCCGGAACAGGACGGGCGGCAGGAAGGGCCCCGGAATCGGCCTCTCCGCCGGCCAGACCGTATACAGACTTGTCCACAGCGGGCATAAAGTCCGCGTAGGCGCCGGGCAGGCCATGCTCGCTGATATCCAGGCCCACCATTTCGTCCGCGGGGTCAGCCCGGAGAAAATCGATCTTTTTCAGGATCATGAAGAAGGCTGTCATAGTCAGGGCCGCCCAGGCCGCCACAGTGACAAAGCCCGCAAGCTGGACGCCCAGCTGCGCGGGGCTGCCTGTATAAAGGAGGCCCTTAAGGCCTGCCGGAGCCTCGGGATTTGCCAGGAGGCCCACAGCCAGGGTCCCCCAGATCCCGTTGGCGCAGTGGACGCCGACGGCGCCCACAGGATCGTCAATGTGGAGCTTCAGATCCAGCAGTTCCACCACCACGACCACAAGGATGCCGGCCACAAGTCCCACCAGGGCGGCGCCAAGGGCGTCAAAAGCATCACAGCCGGCCGTCACGGCGACCAGGCCCGCCAGAGAGGCGTTCAGGCACATGGACACATCCGGCTTCCCGTTCCTGATCCAGGTGTAAATCATAGTGGTACAGGTGGCCACGGAAGGGGCGATGGTGGTCGTCAGGAAGATGGAGGAAAGCTCCGTGGGAGATGCGGCTGCCGCCCCGTTGAAGCCGTACCAGCCAAGCCAGAGGATAAAGACGCCCAGGGCGCCCAGGGGGATCGAATGGCCGGGAATGGCGTTGACCTTGACGACCCTGCCCTCCTTATCCTTCACATACTTTCCGATCCTGGGGCCCAGGACGGCCGCGCCCACCAGGGCCGCGATCCCTCCCACCATGTGGATGGCGCAGGAACCTGCATAATCATGGAAGCCGATCCGGCTCAGCCAGCCGCCGCCCCAGATCCAGTGGGCCTCAATGGGATAGATCACAAGGCTGATGACCCCGGAATACACGCAATAGGCGGAGAACCGGGTCCGTTCCGCCATGGCTCCTGATACGATCGTTGCGGTAGTCGCGCAGAAGACCAGGTTGAAAACAAAATAGCTGGCGTCAGTAAAGCCTTCGGCCGGGGAGGCGATAAAGTCTCCGAAGCGCAGGAACAGGTCCAGGTTCGGCCTGCCGATCAGGCCAAAGAAGGTGTCCTCCCCCATCATCAGGGTATAGCCCAGGAGGGAAAAGACCACCGTCCCGATACAGAAGTCCATCAGGTTCTTCATAATAATGTTTCCGGCGTTCTTTGCCCGGGTGAAGCCCGTCTCCACCATGGCAAAGCCTGCCTGCATCCAGAAGACCAGGGCGGCACCGATCAGAAACCAGAATTCTACAGTCATGCTCATACTCGCAGCTCCTTTCTCATTCTTTTTCTCTTGCAGATACAAAAAGGCAAAGGCGTCTTTCGTATGTTCACAAAAGACGTCTTTGCCTTTTTGCTTCCTTACCGGGTCCGCTCTTCTCCTTCCGGAACGAAAAAGAGGCGCCTTTGAGCTTTGCCTGCTCAAAGACGCCTTTGCCTCATGGACGGTATTGTAGCCGGGCCCTCGGTCCCTGTCAAGCAGGAATTTTTTTATTTTCCCTCCGCTGGCGCCGTCTCTCCTCCATTCTCAAGCTGAAATACCGGCTTATACTTGACTTTTTTCCGTTTTGGCTTTATAAAGCAGGTAGGTGAACAAAGGCGTTCCTTACCGCTCGGACCGGTCCGGGCGGCAGGGAGCGCCTTTTCTGATTTCAGGAAGGAGGCAGGATATGGCCGCGTTTGACAGAATTTACAGCGGGATCCCCCAGATGGACGCCGCCCTTGACAATATCCGGCTGGGCGACAACGTGGTATGGAGGGTATCGGACCTTTCCCGGTTCTCCCTCTTCATGGAGCCCTTTGTAGACCAGGCCATACGGGACGGGCGGAATATCATCTATTTCCGTTTTGCCAGCCATGGCCCGCTGGTCACCGGCCGGCCCGAAGTCAGGACCGTGGAGGTCCCCCTGTCCCACAGGTTCGAGAACTTTACGGTGGAGATCCACAACGTGATCGAGCAGGAAGGGAAGGACGCCTTTTATGTCTTTGACTGCCTTTCCGAGCTCCAGACCGCCTGGGCGACGGACCTGATGATGGGGAATTTCTTCCGGGTGACCTGTCCCTTCCTCTTTCAGCTGGATACCGTGGCCTTCTTCCCGATCAAGCGGGGGAGGCATTCCGTTCAGGCCATCGGCAAGATCCTGAATACGACCCAGCTCTTCCTGGATGTCTACGAGGACGGGACAAACGTCTATGTCCGGCCGGAAAAGGTCTGGAACAGGACCTCTGATACCATGTTCCTGCCCCATATCTATCGGCCGGAGACCGGCTCCTTCCGTCCCATTCTGGACGGTGTTTCCTCCGCCCGGTTCTATCAGGCCCTGGGCAGGGCCCAGCGCTCGGCCATGGAACAGTATTCCGACTCCTGGGACCAGTTCTTTGACCGGACAAAGGCCCTCAGGGAAAGCGGCGCTGACGTCCGGGAAGCCTGCGGCCGGATGTGCAACATCATGATGACCCGGGATGAAAGAATGCGGGAAATGGTCCGGGCATACTTTGAACCGGAGGACTATTTTTCCGTCCGTGACCATATGATCGGAACGGGCATGATCGGCGGCAAAGCCTGCGGCATGCTTCTGGCCAGGGCTATCCTGGAGAAACGGGAGCCTGCCGTCAGCCAGCTGCTGGAGCCCCACGATTCCTTCTATGTGGGATCGGACCTGTATTACACCTATATCGTTGACAACGGCCTGTGGGACCTTAGGATCCGGCAGCGGACAGAGGAGGGCTATTTTTCCCTGGCCCGCGAATTTGCCGACAGGCTGAAAAAGGGGACCTTCTCCGACAGCATCCGGGACCAGTTCATCCGGATCATTGAATACTATGGACAGGATCCCTATATCATCCGTTCCAGCAGCATCCTGGAGGACGGCTTCGGGAACGCCTTCGCGGGCAAGTATGAGTCTGTCTTCTGCGTCAACAGGGGAAGTCCGGAGGAACGCCTCCTGGAGCTGGAAAACGCGGTCCGGACGGTATACGCCAGCTCTCTTGGCCTGTCCGCCCTGGACTACCGCAAGCGGCGGGGCCTGGACAAGAGGGACGAGCAGATGGCCCTCCTGGTCCAGCGGGTCTCCGGCTCCTATTACGGTCCCTTCTACATGCCCTGCGCGGCAGGCGTAGGCTATTCCTGCAGTCCCTACCGGATCCGGAAGGAGAGCGATCCGTCCGCCGGCATGCTCAGGCTGGTCATGGGCCTCGGCACCTCGGCCGTGGACAGGACCGAAGGCTCCTATCCCCGCATCGTCGACCTGGACGCGCCGGAAAGGACCCTGTATTCCTCCTCTGCCGACAGGCACAGGTTCTCCCAGGGAAAGCTGGAGGTCATCCATATGGGAGACCGCAGGATCGAGCAGCTTTCCTTTTTCCAGACAGAACCCGTGATCCCTCCCTATCTGGCCAGGCAGCTCCTGGACCACGACTATGAGACCGAGCAGCGGCTCCGGGAAATGGGGAGAGAGCGGCCGGTCCGATATATTTCCTGCGGGGGCCTTGTCTCCAACCGGCCTCTGATGCAGGCAATGAAGGCCATGCTCCGCTGCCTCCAGGGCGTCTACGGATCTCCTGTGGATATCGAATTCACCATCAACCTGGCAGAGGACGGCGCCCAGTCTGTGAACCTCCTGCAGTGCCGCCCCCTGCAGCTTCTGACCGGCGGCGGGCCGACGGTCCTTCCTTCCGACACGCCTGAGGACCGGATCCTGCTGGAAAGCAGGGGCGCCTCCATGGGAATGACCCTGTCAGAAAAGCTGGACCTCATCGTCCTGGTGGATCCCGCCGCCTACTACCGGATGCCCTACAGGGACAAGCCGGCCGCGGCCAGGTTCCTTTCCCGGGTCAACTGGCACTTCCGTGACCAGGGCCTGTCCATGATGCTGATGGTTCCCGGCCGCATCGGGACCTCCTCCCCCGAGCTGGGGGTTCCGACCTCCTTCTCAGACATCAGCTCCTTCCGGGTCATCTGCGAGACCGAGGAAACGGACGCCGGCTACAATCCGGAGCTTTCCTACGGCAGCCATATCTTCCAGGACCTGGTGGAGGCAGGGATCCTCTATACAGCTGTCTTCCGGAATGAAAAGACCCTGGTCTATGCCCCTGAAAAACTGGCCGGCTTTCCGGACCTGGCGGAAGAATTCGATGCGGACCGGGCCCTCTCAGGAATCGTCCATGTCTACGACCTGCGGGAAGCCTCCTGCAGGATCTTCCACGACATGACCGATGGCCGCCTCCTGATCACCCTGTGACGCGCAGGGCCCCGGAAGGCCTTTCTTCATTCCTTCCCTTTTTCCCCGGAAGAAGTAAAGCGGGCAGGCCCTGAAAGGTCTGTCCGCTTCTTCATGCTTTCTGTATGCTTCTGCTCTCTGCCTGGCCGCTGCCTGCTCAGACCGCTGCTTCTCAGCAGCCCTCGCGGCCTTCCGCGCGTGCCTCCGGCAGGACCTTCAGCGTCTTTCCATGATCTCCCGGGCCACGTAGACGCCGGAAGCGGAGGCGTGGGAGAGGGAATGGGTGACGCCGCTGCCGTCCCCGATGATGAAGAGTCCCCTGTGGGTGGTCTCCAGGTTCTGGTCCAGCTCCACCTCCATGTTGTAGAACTTGACCTCCACGCCGTAGAGGAGGGTATCGTCGTTGGCCGTGCCGGGGGCGATCTTGTCCAGGGCGTAGATCATCTCGATGATGCCGTCCAGGATCCGCTTGGGCAGGACCAGGCTCAGGTCGCCGGGGGTCGCGTGCAGGGTGGGATGGACCACGCCCTCCAGGATCCTCTTGGCCGTAGACCGCCGGCCCCGCTCCAGGTCGCCGAAGCGCTGGACAATGACGCCGCCGCCCAGCATGTTGGAGAGGCGGGCGATGCTTTCGCCGTAGCCGTTGCTGTCCTTGAAAGGCTCCGAGAAGTGCTTGGAGACCAGAAGGGCAAAGTTGGTGTTGTCGGTCCTTCTGGAATCATCCTCAAAGCTGTGGCCGTTGACGGTGATGATGCCGTTGGTATTCTCATTGACGACAATGCCCCTGGGGTTCATGCAGAAGGTCCTGACATTGTCCTCGAATTTCCTGGTCCTGTAGACGATCTTGCCCTCATAGAGCTCATCCGTGATGTGCTGGAAGATGACGGCGGGCAGCTCCACCCGGACGCCGATATCGACCCGGTTGGAGTGGGTCACGATCTTCAGGTCCCGGCATACGCTCTCCAGCCACTTGCTGCCGGACCGGCCCGCGGAGATGATGCAGTCCCGGCTGGTCCAGGATCTTTCGCCGGCGAAGGCCCGGTAGCCTCCGTCCCCGGTCTCCTCAAGGCGGTCCACCTTAGTGTCAAAGAGGAAGTCCACCCGGTCCTTCATCTCGTTGTAGAGGTTTTCCAGGACCACGTAGTTGATGTCCGTGCCCAGATGGCGGACCGAAGCTTCCAGAAGGGTCAGGCCGTTCTGCATGCAGACCTTCTTGAGGGCCGTGCCGGCGGTGGAATACATCTGGGTCCCTCCGCCGCCGTGGGAGACGTTGATCTCATCCACGTAGTACATGAGCTCCAGGGCCTTCTCTCTCCCTATGTGCCGGTAGAGGGTCCCTCCGAAGTCGTTGGTGATATTGTACTTGCCGTCTGAGAAGGCGCCGGCTCCGCCGAACCCGTTCATGATGGAGCAGGAGGGGCAGCTGACGCAGGTCTTGACCTTCTCCCCATCGATGGGGCAGTGCCGCTTTTCCAGGGTATGGCCCGCTTCCATGACCAGGACCTTCAGGTCCGGCCGCTTTGTCATCAGTTCATAAGCGGAGTAGATGCCGCCGGGGCCTGCTCCGATGATCATTACATCATAATTCATTACCAAAAATCTCCCTTATCCTGATCCTGCCCGTAAGACTCGCCCTGCTCCTTTTCCTGCTGGTAGCTCTCATAGGCACTCTGCTGTTTCGCGTTTTCCTCGGCCGCGGCGTCCCGCTGTTCCTGGAGCTTCTCCCGGAGATGATTCTCCCACTCGGTGCCGGCGTGCTGGTCCTTTTCCTTGTCCTCGCCGTCAGAGCCGCCGCCCTGGTCTTCCTCTTCTTCCCCTTCCTGGGGCTGGTCCTGCTCCTCTCCCTCTTCCTTCCGGATCTCATCCGGATCCTGGATCTGGGCAAGGAGGGCGTCGATCTCCTCCTTGAGCTTCTGGGCCTCCGGACTGTGTCCGGTCTCCTCTCCGTCCGCGGCGCAGCCCTCCTCAAGAAGGACGCCCCTGGCCGTATTCAGGGTCTGGATGGCCTTGGACCGTACGCTGGGCTCCTCCAGATGGTCGTACCGGATGGTGGCCAGAAGGGACAGGGCCAGATTGATCCGGATAGGACACTCCTCTCCCTCTTTCAGGTCCTGCCGCAGGGCGTAGACATAGAAGCCCTGGGCCGATTCATAGTCACCCTGCTCATAGAAGGCGTTGCCCATGTTGTAGGCGGGCACGCGGCCTTCGGGCCAGTTCAGGACCATGATCCGGCTCTCATTGTCTGTATAATAGATGTCCCTCTCCAGGTCCCGGACAAAGGCCGCGTTGGTCAGGGCCCGGGCCGCGAACCAGAGGGCTGCCAGGAAGAAAAGAAATCCGATGACCTGAAAGATCTGTTTCCTGGAAACAGGCTTCTTTTTCCGGTCTTCCTTCTCTTCTCCTGCTATGGGTCCTTCCGGCTTGTTTTTCTGAAAGCCGGAAAGCAGTTTTCTGATCGGATCTGTCATTCCACTCTCCCGAAATCCCGTGTGCCTCTCATCTCCAGAACAGGAGGCCGACCATCTCCATAAGGATCAGGATGGCCAGAGGGACCGCGAACATCCAGTAGATGTCGTCGTAGACCACGGCCTCCCTCTCTCCGCTGGTCAGCCGGCTGTTATCCACGATCTCACCGATCAGGTCATCCAGAGTGGAATCCCCGTTCCTGTGCATGTAGACGACGCCCAGATCCGAAGCCAGCCTGGCCAGATTGTTCTCATCGATGCGGGAAACGGCCCGTTCATAGTTCGAGTTCCAGACGGTAAAGCCATTCCCGTCGTTCATTTCGCCTCCCTTTTCGGTCCCGTAGCCAAGGACGGCGCCGCCGTCCACATAGGGCCTTAAGTCCGCGAAGGACATGAGGGCGGATCCGTCCGTGATCTCTCCGTCGCTGATAAAGATCACCACGCTCTGCCGGCCCTCCTTGCGCCTGGAAAGGTCCAGCATGTGGGCCGTTTCCGCGTAGGCCGTATTGAGGGAGGACCCCTTCGCGTAATCGGAATCCGGCATGGAGATCATGTCCAGTACATCCCAGACCGTCTCCGCGTCCTGGGTATAGGGGGCCATGACTCTGGCCGTATTGTCGAACCAGATCACGCCGAAGCTGGCGCCCGGCAGGCCGTCCAGGATCTGCCGGCAGTCCTCCCTGACCCCGTCCATGCGGGGCGAAGTCCCCTTGTAATCCCGGGCCCACATGGAAATGGTCCGGTCCACCACAAAGAGGACGTCCGTATTGAGGACCTCCGTCTGAAGGGCCGTATCCTCCAGCATGGGACGCATGAGGACGGCGCCCGCCAGAGCCAGGATCAGGACCAGGCGCAGGGCCGTCAGGACCTTGCGCAGGATGGAGGCTCTGGCGCGTATGAGAAAGGCCGCTCCCAGAAGGAAGAAGATCCCGCCCAAAATAAGCAGCAGGGAGGGGGGCACAATGGGCTGAAAAATCATAACTGCATACCTTAAGAGGAGCGCTTCACAGGAAAAGGAAGGCTCCGAGGACACCGGAAATCAAAAGGCTGATAAAGAGGACCAGGGCCAGGGGCTGGGGCTGGTCGATCATCCGGGAGATCACCACGTCGCTGACCGCCTTAGCCTCCTGTTCCTGGATGGAATCCACGATATCCGAGACCGGGACCTCGGCGCTGGTCACATAGAAGGCTCCGTCCGTCTTGCCGATCTGGGCCCGGAAGTCTTCGCCGTTGGCGGCATATTCCGACTCCGACAGGTCCAGAAGGTCGTTGGTCTTGGGCCAGACTCCGTAGACCCGGATGCCGTACTCCCGGCACAGGTCCATGGCCCCCGAAAGGTCGATGATGGGCTTGCCCTTGGAAGAGTCGCAGTTGTCCGTGACCATGATGATGACCCGGGTCCTGTCAGAGCTGTCCAGCCTGGGGAAGCTGTAAAGACAGGTCGCCAGGCCCTCCCCGATCAGGGAGGATCCCCGGGTCGTATTCCGGACCAGGGTGGCGTCCAGGAGATAGGAGAGCTCCTCATCCAGCTCCAGGGCCCGGTCCATGTCCTCCGGATCCAGCTCGGAATAATAATAGTGGCCTTCCACCAGCTCCTCATATTCCTTCTGCTTGCGGAAGACCTCCTTGAGCTCCTCCAGCTTGTCGATGACGAACTGATAGTCATCGGTCATGGGGACATAGAGGACCGAGGATGTATTGTAAATGGTAATGCCGAACCGGTCCCCGTCCAGGCCAGCCACGACCTGCTCCAGGGAATCCACCATGTCATAGTTGACCGAATAGATCGAATAGGATACGTCCAGGCAGAGAAAGATATCGCGCTTGCGCTCCTCGGCCTTGACAGAGTCCCGGATATAGGGCCTGGCAGCCAGAAGGACCGCCGACCCGAAGGCTGTAAAGAGCGCGATCTCCAGCAGGGCGGTCGCTGCCAGCAGCAGGATCCGGAGCCTCTTATAGGAGGCCGATCCCCGGATCATGGCCGTATTGGCCGCCCGGACGCCTCCCTTGAATGAATGGGCCCTGGCTCTTAAATAGAGAAAAAGGCCCCCAAAGGCTGCCGCGCCGGCCAGGATGGCCGCGATGGCCGCCGTCTTGTGCATCAGGTCCATTGATCCACCACCTTCATTGTCTTCCGGATGGAAGAAAGCACATCCGCAGAAGTCATGGCCGCGAATTCCGGTTCATAGTATTCGGACATCAGCCGGTAGAGGTTCTTGTCCCCGGCCGCCCGGATCTCCCGAAGGGTCACGGACTGAAGGGGCAGGCCGTGGGCGTCCTGGGCAAAGCTCCTGAAAAGGAAGCTCAGCCTCTCATAGGCGTCCCGGGGCGCTATGGCGCCGGCCTGGGCCTCCTTGTAGAGGGTCCCCATCTGGAGGATGTAGTAGCTCTTGAGATCCAGCAGCTCCTCAGCGGCCAGAGGGGTCCTGACCGGTCTCTCATCCGCGCCTTCCCGCCTGGCCAGCAAATAAAAGACCAGGGCCGCGGCCAGGCATACGCCCGCCAGTACATAGACCGGATATGAAAATGACATGGGGGCCTGCAGGCCCACGCTGAAATACTGTTCCATTATTTCCGCAGGGTACCACGTCCATAGGAGCGCAGCCCGCATGGGCGT
>CAMOUD010000067.1 GCA_946626215.1 uncultured Lachnospiraceae bacterium | reverse complement strand
TCTCGAAGAAGGTGCCGTGGCGGGCGGTCTTGCCGACGTTCTCCAGGTCGCCGGTGCGGATGCACTTCTGGCAGGTGGTGACCCTGCGTCTGGGCGGGACTTCCTGGCCTGTGAAATAGGGCTTCAAGGGAGCCATGCCGGAGTTGATGATCAGAAGGCTCTTGTCGTTGTGGGGAACCAGGGAGAAGCTGTTCATGCGCAGGTGTCCCTTGCTCTCAAAGAAGGAAAGGAACATCTCCCTCAGTTCGTTTACGCCATAATATTTCATGCTTTTTATCTCCTCCTATTCCGAAGGGCCCTGAGGGCTCCGGAATCAGAAATCAAACTTGTCGTAGAACCAGGATTCCAGCTCATCGATGGGCACGCGGACCTGCTCCATGCTGTCGCGGAAGCGGATGGTGACGGACTTGTCCTGCTCGGACTCGAAGTCATAAGTCACGCAGAAGGGAGTGCCGATCTCGTCTTCTCTTCTGTAGCGCTTGCCGATGTTGCCTCTGTCGTCATAATCCACGCGGTATCTCTTTGCCAGCTTCGCATAGATCTCCTGGGCAGGGCCTGCCAGCTTCTTGGAAAGGGGCAGGACCGCGATCTTGATGGGAGCCAGGGCCGGGTGGAAGCGCATGACGTTCCTGACATCGCCGCCCTCCAGGGTCTCTTCATCATAGGCGGCGCAGAGGAAGGCCAGGGTCACGCGGTCGGCGCCCAGGGAAGGCTCCACGACGAAGGGGATGTATTTTTCCTTGCGGACATCATCAAAGTAGGTCATGTCCTCGCCGGATTCGTTCTGGTGCTGGGTCAGGTCATAGTTGGTCCTGTCCGCGATGCCCCAGAGCTCGCCCCAGCCGAAGGGGAAGAGGAACTCGATATCGGTGGTGGCTCTGGAATAGAAGGAAAGCTCTTCCTTGTCGTGGTCGCGCAGGCGCATCTCGTCTTCCTTAATGCCCAGGGACAGGAGCCAGTTCTTGCAGAAATCCTTCCAGTAAGCGAACCATTCCAGATCGGTGTCGGGCTCGCAGAAGAATTCCAGCTCCATCTGCTCGAACTCTCTGGTCCGGAAGGTGAAGTTGCCGGGCGTGATCTCGTTCCGGAAGGACTTGCCTATCTGGCAGATGCCGAAGGGAAGCTTCTTCCGGGAGGTGCGCTGGACGTTCTTGAAGTTGACAAAAATGCCCTGGGCGGTCTCGGGACGCAGATAGACCGTGGCGCTGGAGTCCTCGGTAACGCCCTGGAAGGTCTTGAACATCAGGTTGAACTGACGGATGTCGGTCCAGTGGAACTTGCCGCAGCTGGGGCAGGGCACGGAGAACTTGTTGATGAAGCCCATCATCTCATCGGCCGTCCAGCCGTCCACAGACCCGTCCAGAGTCATCTCATGCTGGGCGGCGTAGTCCTCGATCAGCTTGTCGGCGCGGAAACGCTCGCCGCAGGCCTTGCAGTCCATGAGCGGATCGGAAAAGCTTGCCAGATGGCCGCTGGCGATCCAGGTACGGGGGTTCATAAGGATGGCGCAGTCGACGCCTACGTTATAGGGGCTTTCCTGGACGAACTTCTGCCACCATGCCTTTTTGACGTTGTTCTTGAGCTCAACGCCCAGCCAGCCATAGTCCCAGGTATTGGCCAGACCGCCGTAGATCTGTGAACCGGGGTGAATGAATCCTCTGTTGTTGCACAGGGCAACGATTTTGTCCATAGTCTTTTCCATAACCATGCTCCTTTAACTCTTTATTCCTGATCCAGCACTATGATATAGGCGGGATAGTTTTCACTGGTCTCCGCGTCCAGGCCGCAGTGGAAGGCGTCTTTCACGACCACGCCGCTGCTGCAGGCATAGACGGGGATCTCTGTCTCCACGTCCAGGGGCTCCGTGATCCGGATGGCCAGGGCGCCCTCCGGCAGGTCGCCGGGACGAAGGACCCTGGCGGCCTCCGCGGCAGGAGCCGCTGTGGAGGCAGTCTCCGGGGCCGTGGCCGCGGCCGCCGCTGTATCCGGGGAAGTCGATGCCGTCGCCGCGGCAGCGCTCCCGGAAACGGGAAGGCCCGGAGAGGCTTCCCTGAAAAGGGGCTCTGTCCCGTCGGGCATGGCCGGCATCTGTCCGGCGCTTCCCAGGTAGAGGGGCTGCTCATTGAAGGCGGCCGCGTCCTCCGCCGTCCGGTAGGTCATGACCAGGGTCGCCTCCCCCCCTCTCACATGATAATAGTCCAGGGAGACCGACTCCGGATGGGCCTCATTGTAGGCGTTGACCTCGGAGAGGATCAGGTCCTTCAGGGCGTCCATGTCATAGGTGCCCTGGCTGAAATCCTCCACGCTGGTCATGGTCACGCTTCCGTCCGCCCGGAAGAGGGCCGTGTTCCGGTCCGGATATCCCTTGATATAGCTGCAGCCGGCCAGCAGGGCGGCTGTCATAAGGCAGGCGAGGACCCGGGCGAACGCCCGCCCTCGTCTGAAAAGTGGTTCCATAGCTGTCATACCAGGACCTTTCCCTTGGTCCGGGCCCGGCTTTCAGTCTGAAAGCATGCCGGTCCCGAAAAGTTACCAAAAAAACATTATATAGGGTCGCCGCCTCTTTTTCAACCAAGCAGGGCGGAAAGAACCTCCAGAGAGGAAAAAGAATGGCGGATCCGCTCCTTCATGACCCTGCGGCCCTCCTCCTCCAGCTCGGCCAGGACCTGGTCCGAGACCGCGAAGGTGAAGAGCTTCGAGCAGGGCACGCCCGTGATGTGGCCCAGAGCGAACCGGGTCCCCTCCTCATAGGTCCTCCCGGAGGCAGGACCGGCGTACTCGCCCTCCTCCGTCACCAGCCGGATCTCAAAGATGGCCCGGACCAGGCGGTTGGGGATCTTTTTGTGCTCCAGGGCCCGGAGGGAATAGTAGCCCAGAAGCAGGAGGCCCGTATCGGGGTTGTTCTCCCTGGTCACGTAGTCCAGGACCTCCATGAAGTAGGACCCGTAGAGGGCCGCCTCCACGTCCGTCCTCAGGCCTTCGAAATAATGGGAGACCTGGGCCTCCTTCAGGGTATAGGAGCTCCTGCCCTCATAGAGACGAAAGGTCCCGAAGGCAAAGGTGTCCAGGGCCTGCAGGGAGGAGCCGGGCCGCCTGGCCCCGTTGGCAAAGCAGGAGATCTTGCCCCTCTCCCGGGTCAGGATCACGATCCGCCGGTCATATTCCTTTATGGGCCTCGCGCTGATGACAAGGCCGGTGCATTCCAGATTGCCCGCGGAAGAATTCATGATCGCCTCAATGTGCCTGCCTCTGCTTTCCGCAGGCCTTATTTCTTCTTTTTATACTGCCGCATGTCGTAGCCGAAGTTCTTCATCTGCCTGTCGTTGTCCTTCCAGTCGGCCCGGACCTTGACAAAGAGCTGAAGATTGACCCTGGACTGGAGCATGTTCTCGATGTCCGTCCGGGCAGCCGTGCCGATCTTCCTCAGCATGGCCCCGCCCCTGCCGATGATGATTCCCTTATGGGAATTCTTCTCGCAGATGATGGAGGCCTCGATGTCGCAGATGGGGCTGCCGTCCCTGGTCTTCCGGGTCTTCATCTTCTCGATGGTGACCGCGATCCCGTGGGGGACCTCCTCCTGGAGGAGGCGGAGGGCCTTCTCCCGGATGATCTCGGCCGCGATCTCCCGCTCCGTCTCGGTGGTGACCATGTCTTCATCATAGAAGGGCTCGCCCTCGGGCAGGAGGTCGAAGAGCGTCTGCATGAGGTCCTTTGTCCCCTCCCCCTTCAGGGCGGAGACCGGGACCACGGCCGCGAATTCCATATCCTTTGTAAAGGCCGAGATGGCCGGAAGGATCTGTTCCTTTTTGACCGTATCGATCTTGTTGATGACCAGGATCACGGGCTTTTTCAGGCCCTTCAGCATCCCGGCAATGGCGGCCTCCTCGGCCGTCATCTTCTCCCTGGGCTCCACCAGCCAGAGGACCGCGTCCACCTCCTTAATGGTGGATTCGGCGGCCCGGACCATGTATTCGCCCAGCTTCGTCCTGGACTCATGGATGCCGGGGGTATCCAGGAACACCACCTGGCCCCGCTCATCCGTATAGATGGTCCGGATCTGGGTCCTGGTGGTCTGGGGCTTATAGGAGGTAATGGCGATCTTCTGCCCGATGAGATGGTTCATCAGGGTGGATTTGCCTACATTGGGCCTGCCGATAATGGTGGCGAAGCCCGCCTTTTTCTGTTCTGCCATAGATTTCCTTTTCTTTTCCTTCTTCCGTCAGACCAGGCTCGAGGTCTCCAGGAAGAGGTCCCGGCCGGCCCGGATCTTTTCATCGCTGCCGACTACGCAGAGGACCGAATCCTCCATGAAGGCCCGGATATAGGGGGCCAGGGCCCGGATATCCTCTGCCGTGCAGGTCAGGACCTGGTCCCTTTCCCTCTGGACCCGCTCCATGTCATAGTCCGTCAGGTACCCGACCATGGAATAGCGGCCCCTGCCGGGAGGCGTCATGGGATGGTCCATGGCGGAGACCGTCCCGATCACGAACCGGGTCATGTTGTCTTCATCCGCCTCAAAACTCTCCACATAACCGGCCGCCTCCTCATAGACCTTCAGGGTCTTTTTCAGGTGAGGATCCCGGAAGGAGACCAGGTAGCAGTATCCTTCCGTGGAGAAGGAGGAGCTGCAGCCGTAGGCGCCGCCCTTGACCCGGATCCTGGACCAGAGGAAGTCATAGGCAAAGATGATCCGGAGGACCTTGAGGGCCCCTGTATAGGGCAGGCCATGGCCCGCGAAGGTGCCGGCCCGGCAGACATACTGGACCATGCCGGGGATCCGGAAGCCTTCGTTCCGGACCTTGAGGACAGGCCGGAAGGGCTCGGGCTCCACAGAGGGCTTCCCGTGCAGGCGGCCGGACAGGTCTTCGATCCTCTCCGCGGCAGCGGGGAGGTCCTCCTCCAGGGCCGTATCATCTGCGATCAGGTTGTCCTTCCGGAACATGAAGGCCGCCATGGCGGCCAGGTCCGCCGAAAGGGCCGCGGAGGCTTCCTTCCCCTTTTCGGGATCGGTCAGGTCCCTGACGGTCCTGTCCAGGGTCCTGTAGCCTTCCACGCCGCTGATCTGGTCTGAGATCAGGGCCGTCTCGGAAATATAGGAGAGGGCCCGGATGGCGGCGGTGGCGCTGCCGGCCGAGGAAAGCTCCTCCCGCATGGCGCTCCTCTCCTCCTCCAGGATCTCCAGGAGCCTGGCCGGATCGGAAAAATCGGTATGGAGGAGGAGCTCCTCCAGGATCCGGAAGGCGTCGGCCAGGTTCTCATGCAGGGTCCGGACCCGGATCTCCAGCTTGAGCCTGTAGGTGTGGGTCCTGGCGCTGGTAAAGGGCGTGACCGAGCAGGAGATCCCGCCGGTGTAGATATTGATCTCGTTGTTGATCTTCGCGTAGCTGTAATGTTCGGTATCCATGGCGGCAAAGGCCGTCCGGAAGATGCCCAGCAGGGACAGGTACCTGGCCGGCATGTCCGTGATATCGAACAGGAAGGTCAGATAGTGGATCCCGTTGGCGGAAAGAGGATGGGTCAGGAAGGGAACGTCTCCCGCCCTGCGCATGTCGTTGATATAGGGGACCGCCTCCCTTTTCAGGTCCTCCCTGGAAAGAGCGGGAATGGTGGCCAGGGCCTCCTCCGTATCCGGCGTCTCCTGCCAGGCCCGCAGGGCCTTTTCGTCCTCGGCGATCTTCTGTCTCTCCTCTTCCGTCAGGGAAGCGTAGTAGGAGGCCAGCCGGTCCCTGAGGGCAGCGGCCTTCCGGTCTGCCAGGCCGGGCTCCGGCTCCAGGACAATGACGGCCCTGTGAGGATTGTTCAGCAGGTAGCGGCTGATCAGGTCCTCAAAATAGCCCCTGCCGATCTGGTCCCTGAGCTTTCCGAAAAGACCGGAGATCTCATAATCCCTGAAGGGATCGGGCGCGTCGTAGAGCCAGGAATCCAGGATCCCAAGACCATAGATCAGGCCCCTGGGCGTGGAGCCGAAATTGGCTTCCTTATAGCGGAAGGCAAAGGAGTTGATGCCGGCCAGGAGGGCGTCATGGTCAAAACCGTCCCTGACCAGGCCCCGGAGGGTCTCCTCGATGGTGGAGAGGAACTCCTCCCTGCGGGAGGCCTCGGTATTCTTGCTGATCACGGACCAGGAAGGCTGGCGGATGCCCAGCTCCAGGACGGAAAAGACCTCCTGGCCGATCCCCTTGTCCCTGAGGGCCCTTCTGACGGGGGCTCCCTCCGCGTCGCAGAGGCAGTAGTCCAGGATCTTGAGGGCCAGGATCTCTTCTCCCGTCAGGCTCTTTTCCGTCAGGCAGAAGTTGGCGGCCAGATAGTCCCTTCCCTTTGTCTCCTCGTCCTGCATGACCGAATAGACCGCCTTTACCTCGCCGGGCTTCTCAAAGGTCTTCTGCAGGGGCAGGGCGGAATCCACATGGAGGGCCTCAAAGCGGGACAGGTAGGCCTCGTCCAGGTAAAGGAGGCGCTCCACCATATCCGCGCTGCCGTAGAGATAGATATAGGAGTTGGAGGGATGATAGTAGCGTCTGTGGAAGTCCAGATAGGCTTCATAGGTCAGGTCCGGGATATAGTCCGGATCGCCGCCGGATTCCACGGCGTAGGGGGTGTCCGGATAGAGGGCGGCGTTGATCATCCGACCCAGGACATCGTCGGCCGAGGACAGGGCGCCCTTCATTTCGTTGTAGACGACGCCGTTGATCTTGAGCTCGCCGGTGTCGGGATCGATCTCATAGTGCCAGCCTTCCTGGCGGAAGATATTCTCCTCCTGATAGATCCTGGGATAAAAGACGGCGTCCAGGTAGACATGCATGAGGTTCTTAAAGTCCCTGTCATTGCAGGAGGCCACGGGATAGACCGTCTTGTCCGGATAGGTCATGGCGTTGAGGAAGGTATTGAGGGATCCCTTGGCCAGGATGATGAAGGGATCCTTGACGGGGAAATCCCTGGACCCGCACAGGACAGTATGCTCGATAATGTGGGCCACGCCCGTGGAATCGGTGGGAGGCGTCCGGAAGCCGATGTAGAAGACCTTGTTCTCATCGTCATTGGGCATGACGATCAGACGGGCCCCCGTCTTTTTATGGCGGAGGACATAGGCGTCGGATCCGATATCCTCCAGGTGTCTCTGGTCGCAGACCTCATAGAGGTCCATAAGAGCAGCGTGATCAGTCAGCATAGATTCCTTTCTGCCGCCCGGAGGCGGCATCCTTTCTCAGGTTTCGTACATATATGTCAGTCGCCGGAATGGGCCGGGCGCCGTCAGCGTATAGTCAGACAAAGATACTTATACCACAAAATGCCCCCCGTGAAAAGAAGAAAAGACCCGGGCGGACAGGCCTCCGCGTCCGGGCAATAAAGGAAGCAGGCAGGGGCCAGAGGGCCCGCTGCCTGCCTGTAAACAGTGGTATACGCGTCTGTCTTCTTCCGGATCCCGCTTCAGCCCAGAAGGTCCGCCAGTGCCTTCCCGCATTCCTCTGTGGATGCCCTTCCGCCCAGGTCCGGGGTCAGGCGGTCTTTATCAGAAAGGAGGCTTTCGATGGCGTCCACCACCTTCGCTCCCCAGTCCTCATGGCCGAAGAAGTCCAGCATCTGGGCCGCGGTCCAGATGGAGGCCAGAGGATCGGCGATCCCCTTTCCGGCTATATCGGGGGCCGACCCGTGGATGGGCTCGAACATGGAGGGCCAGGTCCTTTCCGGGTTCAGGTTGGCCCCGGCCGCCAGCCCCATGCCGCCGGCAATGGCGGCGCCCAGGTCGGTCAGGATGTCACCGAAGAGGTTGGAGGTGACCACGATCTGGAACCTGGCGGGGTCTTTGACCATGAACATGGCCGCGGCGTCCACCAGGAGGGAATGGGTCTCCACATCGGGATACTCCTCTCCCACCTCTTTAAAGATCTGGTCCCAGAAGACCATGGAGTAGTTGAGGGCGTTGGCCTTGCTGACGCTGGTCAGGGTCCTGCCTTCCTTTCTGGCCAGCTCATAGGCGTAGCGGATGACCCGCTCGGTCCCTCTTCTGGAAAAGACCGAGTCCTGGATCACCACCTCCTCGGGCCTGCCCTGGTAGAGCCAGGCGCCCGAGCCGGCGTATTCTCCCTCGGTGTTCTCCCGGACAAAGGTCATGCGGATGTCCTCCGGGCCCCTGCCGGCCAGGGGACAGGGCGCACCCTTCAGGAGCCGGACCGGCCGGAGGTTCACGTACTGGTCAAAGCCATGGCGGATCTCCAGAAGCAGGCCCCGGAGGGAGATATGGTCCGGGACCCCGGGATAGCCCACGGCCCCCAGGAGGATGGCGTCAAAGTCCTTCAGGATCTCCATCCCGTTCTCCGGCATCATCCGGCCTGTCTTCAGATAATATTCACAGCCCCAGGGGAAGTGGGTGAAGGAAAAGGCAAAGGACCCGTCCAGGGCCGCCGCCCTCTCCAGGACCCGGACCGCTTCTCCTATGACCTCCGGCCCTACGCCGTCTCCCGCGATCACCGCGATCTTATAGGTCTCCATACACGCTCCTTTCTGAAACCATCAGCTGTCTTCGCTGCCTTCTTCTATCAGGGCCCGGAACAGGGCCGCGGCCGTGTCCAGGACCTCGTCGGGGAAATCATAGCCCCCTGTATGGAGGGCCGGATGGTCCTCCCCGCAGCCGATATAAAAGATGGCGCCGGGCAGGACCTTGGTATACCAGCCGAAGTCCTCGGAGGCCCTCCAGGGCTCCTCCATGGCAAGACAGGCAAGGCCCAGGCGGGAAGCCGCCTCCCGGACCCTGCCGGCGCAGGCCGGATCGTTCCTGGTCTCCGGGAAAGGGTCCGACAGGGAAAAGGTGGCCCTGAGCCCGCTCCGGGCGGCCAGGTCCAGGGCCCTCTCCCGCAGCTGCTTTTCCAGAAGGTCCAGGTCCGCCTCCTCCTGGGCCCGGAGGGTAAAGGACACCTCTCCCTCTCCCGGGGAGATCCCGAAGTTCCTGTTCCCCAGGGCCAGGCCGATGACCGCGCACCAGACCTGTCCCGCGTACAGGGAAGGGTCCGGGGACTGGGAAAAGGTTGTCAGGGCCGCCAGGGCTGAAGCGGGGTTCTTTCCCTTTTCCGGCTCCGAGGCATGGGAGGTCATGCCCGTAAAGCGGACCGTCAGTCCCATGGAGGCGCACTGGGACAGGCCCTCCCGGACCGCGATGGCCCCCAGAGGATAGCCGGGCCGGTTGTGGAAGGCGTAGACCTCCGAGACGGGAAGGTCCTTCAGAAAGGCAGCGCAGGCCTCTCCTCCCTGTCCGGTCTCCTCCGCCGGCTGGAAGATCAGACAGACGTCCCTCGGCAGGTCCTTCCCCTCCAGGGAAAGGGCCAGGCCGCAGAGGGCGGCTGCATGGCCGTCATGGCCGCAGGCGTGGGACAGGCCCGGGACCCGGGACCGGTAGGGGAGGCCGGTCTCCTCGGGAATGGGCAGGGCATCAAAATCAGCCCGGAAGGCGATCCCGGGCTTTTCCGCATGGCCTGCCGCCTTTCTGACATAGCAGAGGAAGGGTCCCTCCTTCAGGCATTCAAAGGCCGTATTCCTGCTTATAAAGGTATGGATCCTGCGCCGGGTCTCCTCTTCGCGTCCGGACAGCTCCGGATGCGCGTGGAGTTCATGGCGGAGGCTGATGATTCTTTCGTCCATGCCGTTTTCTCCGGATTCGTCAGGAATCAAAGGTAAAGCCCGACAGATCGAACATATCTCCCATGGTAAAGGTATGGGGCGTCATGGCGTCCTGGAAGGCGGCCTTGAGCCTCTGGTAGCCCTCGGAGTCCCGGGAGGCCTTATAGAGAAGGGCCGTATTCCTGGCGTCCACCAGGGCGTCGTGGGCGTCCCCCTCAAAGTCCAGGTCGGCCAGGAAGACCGCATTCTTTAAGGAAGGCATGTTCTCCATCTGCATGGTGGACCGGAATTCCTCCTGGATGTCCCGCCAGTGATTGAGCATGTAGGAGGTGCCGGGATAGTCCGGGATCTGCTTGGCGGAAAGCTCCTTCATGAGCTGCCAGATATCCGACTCGCTCCAGGAACAGATCTCATAGTCCTCTTCCCCGCACCAGGCAAGGAAGCGCTGAAAGACCTCCTGGAGGATATCCGCCTCCATGACCATGTCCGTGGTGATCCCGGTCAGCTTTGTGATGTTCTTCTTGATCCTGTCATTGTACTGGGGACGGACATATTCGCGGAAGGAATCCACGATCTCCAGGTCCTCGTTCATGATGACGGCTCCGATCTCGATGATCTCGCTCCTGCAATGCCTCTTGAAGTCCGGAAAGCTGTTGGATACCGGATTCATTTCCAGGTCGATGAATATTCTTCGCATAGACGTCTCCTGCTCCTTTGCTGCCAAAGCCTATGGCGGCATTATACCACCTTATACAGATCCTATCATGTGTCAAGCATACAGAAGGGAGACTTCCGGCGGAAAAAGGGGGGGAGAATTAAGATGCCCGGGCGCTGTTTCCGGCCTGTTTTTTCATCCGTCCAGGGAAAAGACCAGGATCTCCTCCCTGGTATCCCTGCCCGGGAACAGGTCCCGGCAGTCGATCTCATCCTCAAAGGTCAGGGCCTCCTCCGTCATCAGGACGCCCAGGTATTCCTCCGAAGGATAGTAGAAAAAGAGGAGGAAGTCCCGGGGCGACAGGTACCAGGAGGTCCGGATCCGGAAGAGGACCTTCTGAAGGAGCTCCGCCGAAAAGGGGTTGAAGAAATAGGCCCGGTCCGCGTCCGCTGGCACCTCGTAGTCCTCCGCGGGAGAAAGGACAAAGGAGGTCCCGGCCCCGCCGGCCGCCTTTTCCCGGTTCTTCAGGGCCGCTTCCAGGAGTCTCTCGTCATACTCGATCCCGGTGCACCGGCATCTGGTCTGCCAGGACAGGAAAAAGCCCGCCCGGCCCTTGCCGGACCCATAGTCCAGGAGGTGGTTGTCCCTGGTGATGAGGCCGGAGGCCGCCAGCCGCTCCAGCACCCTGTAGGGGGTCGGCTCATAGGGATAGCGGAAGGTATCCGCCCGGGAGGCGTCCCGGCCGGAGGTATGGATCTTAAGGAGGCTGTCCCATTCCTTTTCTGTCATCATTTTTCCTTCCAGGATCATTGTCCGTCAGAAGACATCCATAAAAGAGACCGCCTCCCCGGGGAAGCGGTCATGTCCGCGAGCTGCGTATGCAGGATCATGAAAAGAGCCCCAGGGCAGTCAGGGCCTTTTCCAGTTCCGGGCATTCCTCCAGGACCCGGATCCAGGCTCCGATCATCTCCATGCCTCCGGGATACCTCTCTGACATCTCCGTAAAGAGAGCGTCTTTCTCTTCCTCGCTCATGTCGTCTGAAATATCCATGACCTGGCTGAGCTGCAGCATCTCCAGCAGATCCTGCATGGACCATCTTTTCTCCTTCAGGATCTCCTGCACTTCCTTTGTCATAGCGCTTCCTCTCCTTTTCCTTTGAAAGACCGGCATTACATGATGTCTCTACCTGTACCGTCCCTGCCCGTATAAAAGGACCTGCCCGCGGAAAAGACCAGGACGCCGGCGATCATCATCAGGATGGCGGCCCCGGACCCTCCCCGGATCATTTCCATGGCAAAGGCGATGCCCTCCATGATCATGGAGACCACCATCAGGACATGGCCCTCGATCATGGCCCTGGTCACCTCCATGTTGTGGCGGCGGACCCGGTACCAGTAGAACCAGAAGGCCGCCAGCATGATCAGGGCTCCCTTCGCGATATGGCTCATAAAGACCTCCCTTGTCAAATCCTGCCGGCCGGTCAGCCCTTCTGGCCGGATCTCCCGTCATCATACACGTCAAAGGTCTCAATGACTCCGGTGATCCTGTTTCCGGTCCCGCACCAGGGACAGGTATAGAATTCTTCTCCCGCCCCAAGACATCCGTACTGGCCGCAGGTCCCGCACCTGGCAACTCTTCCGTTTCCGCACCAGGGACAGGCATAG
>CAMOUD010000066.1 GCA_946626215.1 uncultured Lachnospiraceae bacterium | reverse complement strand
ATGGATCATATTATCAACGGCTCCGCAGCGAATGAGCAGGAAACACGGATCACCCTGGAGGAACTGAACGGGAAAAGCGCCGCCTTCGACAGCGCCCTGGACTATTCCTACGGGCTCCTTTCCTATTTCAGCAAAGCAGCCGCTTTTATCGCGCCCTTCACTGCCGGCTGTCAGAAAGCGGATTTTGAACGGTCCAAAATGGTGCTTGTGGATCCGTCCAGGGCCTCCTTCCTGGGCGAGGACGGCGCGATCAGGCCCTCCAAAAAGATCTACCTTGTCCGCTATATGGACGGCGGCATGACCCTGAATACAAAAACCGGCGAGTCCCAGGCCACCATTGATTATTCCGTTCCGGTGGTGATCCTTCTGTCCCCGTCCAAAAAGCAGTGCCGGGCCCTGATGATGGAAAACGGAACCGTGCTCATCCTGAAAGCGTCTGACGCCGTGCCGGAGGTCCCCGGCAATACCGGGACTCCCATCCTCAGAGAGCTGGATGAAGAGGCCACCGCCCGCCTGAAAGCAAGGCTGGAAGCTGAAATCGCCGATAAAGGGTTCGTCTATTTTTCGAATTTTCCCGGACTTATGAAGGAGGTCCTGGGCACCGCCGACTTCCGGCAGTACGCCTCCGGAATCGGAGCCTTCATCGATTTATATTACAGGGATGCCTTCCGCTGGGAAAAAACCTATTTCCATGACGGGAAGACCATCCCCGGAGTCATCCTGCCCAGGACAGATAAGGCCGCCGAAAGCCTGCCCCGGCAGGATACAGAAGCCGGCATCCTGCCTCAGGCGGATCCGGAAGCCGAAGGTCTTCCCCCTGCCGCCGATGTCGAGATCCTGGACAGGGCGGCCCTGATCGCCGAAGCGGCTCCGGGACAGGAAGGGGAGGACTGGCATCTCGGCGTCATAAGCTACCGCAAAGATCAGACGAGCTTTATCAATCCCGGATACAATGACGTCTGGGACAGGAAGAAATCCGTCATCTTCCGCCCCGCGTCTGCCAGGTTCGTCCCCGATCAGACGGAGCTCGACACCTTCAAGAGCCTGTACCTTGTCCTATTTAAGACCTCGGGAACCGTCCTGAACACAAAGACCGGCCAGGAGCATATGGCCTTTGACTATTCCTTCCCGGTCATCATCCTCAGGTCTTTCCCCAAGTCGGACTGCGTTTTTATCACGATCTCCGACGACGCTGTGCGGATCGGACGAAAACCGGCCGAAAGCTCTCTGGACCAAAGCCTGAAGGCCATCCGCGGGAGACTCTCCGCCGAAATATCGGACCGCCGGTACTTTCTTGCCTCGGAATTTCCCCGGCTCGCCGGCGAATGCGGGCTGGCCAATTTCAGGGACTACGCGGAAAATGTCAGGCTGTTCCTGGAAAAGTATTTTCCGGGCTATGTCCTGCTGACCAACGTTTCCATTGAGGGGAAGCTCTGCCCCGGCGTGATCGTCGAAAAAGGGAATAATCCCTTCGAAGGGCAGGTCCCGTCCGTGACAGGGCCCGAAGAGGAAGACCGTGCCGACAGCAGTCCCGGCGCGTCCTTTGACGTGTTCGATCAGCTCTTTGAGGACGGCCGGTACGCGGAGGCCCTTTCCTGCGGCGAATTCAGGGACTGCCCTCCCCAGATCCTTCCCCTTGAGATCCTGGAAAAGGCTCTGACGGCAGCAGACCGCCTTCTCTATCCCGGCAGCAGGGAGGAGATCCGTCTGAACGGCTTCCAGCAGGAGGTCTTCTACACTCCCATGACGGACCAGTTCATCAAAAAGTGGAAGCGCGGCGGACAATTCGATGAAAGCATCATTGAACAGTGCTGCGATACGGCCCTGGCCGTCCTGGATCCCCGTTACGACCTGGCCCTGGCCGTGCGGCTTCTGAACGCCATCGGATTTAAAAGGACCGAGAACAACAACTATAACGGGATCACGGCCCGGTTCACCGCCTGCGAGAACAGCCTGATCCCCCACTTCTATATTCTACGGGCCTTTGTCCAGAATACGGCCCCCTCCCTTAACCGGATCCTCCAGGAGTACTGCCAGCTCGTCAGGGACATGAAGCATGCCGCGGCCGCTCCCAAATTATCGGACGACGCCCGGCTCTGCAGCTTCGAGGAAGTCCTGCGAGTGGTCCGGGAACATCTGGCTGAAAGCGAGGCGGTCCTCTCGAATCTCAGAACGAACATCGTCTCCGCCTTTTTCGCATACGGAAAAGTGGAGAAGGCAAGGTCTGTCCTCTCCCTTCTGGATCCGGCCCACGCTTCTCTGGAATGGCGCCTGGTCAATCTGTATTATGCCTACGAGGGTCTGGATGAGGGATACTTTGTGAAGCTCATCGAGGATGGATGCAGCATCCAGCTCCTGCAGCGCTGCGTGGCCCTGATCTGGGGGAATTTCGACAAGGACAGCATCCTGCCTGCCGGATTTCTGAGGCTTCTGTCCTGGATCGTGATCCATGAGCAGTATTCCTCCATCGAAGACAGTATCCGGTATCCTTCCTCCAGGGGCCTCAATCCCCTGGACAAGAACAACATGCTGGTCAATTCCTTTGTGTCGGTCTGCTCCCTGGCGGAGGAAGACAGCAGCATGTACGCCCTGGCTTCCTTTATTGCCCGGTTCATGGAGCCGGATCTGGCTCTGGATGTCTTTACGGAAGAGGTAAAGGAGAAGCTGGCGGGCTGGGGCGCCTGGTCTGAGAGCTTTTATCAGAGAGAGATCTCTAAGACCGGGCCCCTTACGGAGGAGACCGAAGACCGGTATATCCAGCTCTTTGCTGTCTTCCAGCTGGATACGCCCCATTATCTCCTTCTGCAGGAAACCTATTCCGAATGGTTCCGCGGGGCTCACGCGGCAGCGCCCGAAACGGCCGAAGAGGCAGGCAGGCTTCTGGACCTGCTCACCGGCAAAAAGGCCTGCGGCGCCTACGCGGAGATCTATGCCCAAAGCCGGCATCTGAATCTCGGAATTCAGGCGGCGGAATATCTGCGTCTTTATGTGCAATCCCTGATCAGGCTCCACCGGTACGCCGACGCGGCCGCCTTCCTTATGGACGCGCCGGAACTGACCGCCGCGGACAGGATCTATCAGCTTTCCAGGGTCCTGGGCGAGAACTTCCGGGAGCATGGTCTATCCCCCGCTGCCTTTTCCTGCTTCGGCGACCACCTTTCCTGCGAAAAGGCCATCGATCTGCTCCTGCCCGGACTGGATCCCATGCAGGTCCCTCTGATCAACTCCCTGATCGCCCTCTATATTTACAGAGCGGAATACATGAAAGCCGCCTATCTTCTGGTCCTCTACTCTTCCAGGGCTGACAGGGGATATGTCCGGCTCTACGGCCAGTTCCGCGGCCGCCTGACCCAGTTCATGAATCTGACGGCACTGAAGAGCCATCATCATGTGGCGGCCCTTGCCTTCCGGGTCCTGGGCCCCGACCGGCTGATCTCCTTCCTCCACTGGGCAAAGGGGATCAAAATCCCGAATTTCAGACAGCGGAAGGAATACCATATCTTCCAGTATTACTTTGACTCTCTGATCGCGGACCCGGACAATAAGGAGGTCTGGGCCTACTTCCTGAACCATCTGCTGAAGAACGGCCTGGATAAGAACGCCTGGAACATCTGTGTCTGTGAGACCATCCTGCGGCATGTCCTCCATAGCGGAAATACCTCCTTCAGCGAAACGGCCCTTGACATCCTTTTAAGGAGCGCCGTCCCGGGCGCCCAGCCTCCCGCCTTCCTGGTCTACGCCTTCCTCTGGATCGAGGACAGAAAAAGCGCCGTCTTCTGTCAGAAGATCCTGAAGGCCCTCTCCGACGGCAGGACCTATGCCGTTCTGATCGGGGACAACCCCTGGTTCGGAACCTATAGACCGGAACTCGATTCCTTTAAGGACTATTGCTTCAGGGCCTATGAAGAAACCGGGAACAGCCTCTACCATGAGATCCTGAACGCCCTGGGGACCGGCCTGACGGTCCGGGAGCTGGGGACCGCTTCCGTAGCGGCGTCCAGCAAAAAAGCGCTGATCGCCGCCATCTGCCGGAACTACCTGGAGGGGAGAGACCTGGACGAGACCCTGAAGGTCTTTCATTCCGTGGATCAGACCGGCCTGTCCGATTCCGAAAGGGAGGCCTTCGCCATCCTGGGGACCATCTTCGAGGAGGACGATCTCCTCCTGACCCGGGAGGCGGACATCTTCGAAGATGAGGAGACTGTCCAGCGCTTCAAGAGAGACTGCGCCGCCATCCTCCAGTATTATCCCGAGAAGACCGGCCTCTTCCGTTTCCATTCCTCCTGTCTGAGCGAGCGCCACAGGATGCTGGTCTATTCCAGCATCTTCCATGTCCTCTACGATGAGGACCTCTATGACCAGATGGACAGGCAGTATTCGTATTTCACAGGCAGACGGGATCTCCTGATCTACCTGAGAATGATGACGGCCTCCTACAAGGCCCAGTCGGTCAGAAATACGACCTACCCCAATTTCTATAAAAGGTGGAGATACTCCAAGCTCTATCTGGCCCGGTACCTTCTTGCCTCCGGGGAGCCGGAGGAGGAACCCATCATCCGGCTGATGAAGATGAACGGCCACTATGATGAGTTCTACGCCTCCTCTTATGTTCCCTTTGTGGAGGCCGTGCGGGACTTCCGGGACCTGCCCGGCCTGACGGAGGAATTCAGGACCCATTTCCTGTTCGCCATCATGGTCGGCCACGCGGAGGACCTCTTCGCCGCCCACGCGAAGGACCTGGCTGCCCTTTCCGCCCCGGCAAAGGACGTCTGCCGGCGTCTGATCGAAGGCCTGGACTACCGCTACTTCAACGCGAGCCTTTACGCCTTCTTCTCCGAGGACCTGAAGCATGGACGGTACGCGGAGTGCATCGCGGTCTCCGCGGCCGTATCCTCCTATGCCTGCGACGCGGTCAGGGCCCTGGCCGGGCTCCATACCGAATCCGCCTTCCGCGCTTTTACAAAGCTCGGCTTCGGCAGAAAGCCGGGACAGGTGCTGTCGGAGTTCCTTTCCATGGATCCGGGGGAGCTCTCGTCCTTCCATGAGATGATGATCCCTCTTGTATGCTCCCGTCAGTTCGTTTTCTATGTGAATGACCGGTTCCGCTACCTGGTCATCCAGCAGCGCGACAAGGGCGTCTGTGAAAAATACGCCTATGTATCCGACTATCTGACCCGGACCGGGAACCAGTCCGCGAAGGCAGTCCAGGCCTATCTTTGGGCCCTCTATTACTGCCTGCGCGGTGACAGGGACAATGCCCTGAAGGCCATCACAGGGACCGATCTTTCGTCCCAGGTCCCCGAGCAGTGGAAAAAGGAGGCCAGGAACATCGCGGAGTTCGCGGCCGGCAGACTGGAAAAGTTCAGGCCGGACCGGTCCATCGTCGATGGGAGCCAGGAAAACAAGGGCGGGACCGCCGATCTCGGCTTTGCCTCCGAAATCCTCCGCAGGGCCTTCGGCAGGGAGTCTCTTCCCGCCACAGTCGAGGAGGCTTCCGCCCTCTACGAGCAGTATATCTATTCCGGGGACACGGCGGACAGGGTCCGGATGGGCCTGACCCTTCTGGTCTGGCTTTCCAGGCACAGGCCCAAGGATAAGACAGAGTTTCCTTCGCCCAACAGCCTCGCCCTGGACGTGGGCCTTCTGATCCTGAAGCCGGAGGCCGGCATGCCTCTGGAGGTCCGGTTCCAGGCCGCGGCCTCTCTCTTCAGGAACCGGTCCGTATATCTGCAGCAGGAGTATGCCGCCAGGTTCGAGACCCTGCGGCAGGGCTTCCTGGATCTTCTCGGCAGCGAACCCGGCCTCGCGGTCTGGGTCAGGCATGCTTCCGTCATCGAAGACCTGCTCAGAGAGTCCCGGATGCTCCTGGATTTTTCCGATCTCCGGGAAAGGATCCTGGAAAAGTGCGCCCTCCTGGCCTCTCCCGATATGGCCTATGACGAAAAGGAGGCCGGATACGAAGCCCTTCTGGCCTCCTTTGCCGGCCTTACCTCCTCCTGGTCCAGGAGCGTCATGCGGGCCATCCGGGAGGAACGCAAGGCCCTGGGCGACGGCATCCGCCTGACCGTCACCATCGAGGAGCCTCAGATCTCGGACGGAAAGCTCTATTTCCAGATCCGGAATACGGGCAGCCGGGCCGTATCCTTTACCAGCGACCATCTGGCGGCCGTCCTGCAGCAGGAGGACCAGCCGGAGGTCGAAATCGACATTGAAAATATCCGGGACCTCCAGTGCGCTTCCCTGACAGGCGCCTCTGCCCCGGTCATCCTCCCGGAAGGAAAGAGCGGGATCTCCGCCAGGGTATGTGTCTTCCGGAATCCCGGGAACGGAACGAGAGAGCTGGTCTGCCAAAGCGGGGGCACCTTCCCCGTCACCAGGTCCGAAGACCTGACTGTGCCCGAGGACGCCGAATATGACGTGCGTTCCGCGGTATCGGAAGAGCGCATGCTCTTCGGACGGAGCCGCCAGAAGGAGCTTCTGAGGAAGTGCATCCCCATGGGCGTGACCCTGATCTACGGTCCCTCCAGGATCGGCAAGACCTCCCTGATGAACTGGGTCCGCAACAGCCTGGCCCCCTCCAGGGGCAATGTCATGACCCTGATCTTCGGCGGCGAGAACGGCCTGGGCAAGGAATCGGACTATGTCCGGAACCTGCTCGACCGGTCCGGTCCTGTTCCCTACGGGGATGATTACGAGATGTCCCGCTATCTTCTGGTGGACACCCTGATCTATGGATTCACGAGACGGAACAGGCTCTTCATGCCCGCCGGAAAACAGCTGCCGCCTGATCTGATCCCCGGGATCCTCCGGATCCTCAGGGATGACGGCACGGATATCATCTCCAAGTATTATGAAATGAACGGCCTTCTGGAGGCCGCGGGCGTGGAGCTTTGGCTGATGCTGGATGAATTCCAGCAGGTCGTGGAAAGGTGGGCGCCCCAGAAGTGGTCGGACTTTGTGGAGATCTGCAGTCTCCTGTCCAGCAGGGAACGGAACCGGCCGGGCAGCATCAAGCTGATCATCTGCGGGTCGGATGACCTCTTAAAGCATATGACCCTGAAGCGCGATTCCGTCTGGAAGAGCGCCTTCCGCACCACAGTCTCCGTGGAAGCCCTGGAGGAAAAGGACTTTACTGCCATGATCCGGGAGGACCCGGCGGTGTCCGGGACCAACCTCCGGTTTTCCGAGATGGCCCTCCATACCCTGTTCGTATATACAGGCGGGGTCGCCCTTTACGGCAAGGAGATCTGCAACGCCATGCTGGAGGATATCAGGACCAGTCCCGGCAAATACCGGTCCAGGACCTGCCTCTATACCGCCGATGTTTCCGAAGCGACCCAGAGACTTCTGAACCGGCAGAGCGATGAGCTGAGCACCCGGGCCAGGGAGGGCATCAGCGGCATCTATGCCGCCGTCACCAAGAACCTGGATGAAGCCACGGACATGCAGATGCTCTGGTATATGGCCAAATGGCTGTATGAGAACAAGCGGAGCGACGGCTTCCCGGAAAGCATCTTTACGGGCGCCATGCTGGATCCGGTCTTCGCCGGGAGTCTCGGAGATTCCATCCGCATCGCGGAGGCCAGGGGCATCATCCGTCACAGGAATTCCCTGCAGAACAATGAGAAGGTCTATGAATTCACGACCCTCTTCTATTTCTATGCCTTCTACGGGAGCGCGGCCGGGAACCTGGATGAAAGCCTGATCTTTGCCCAGACAGAGGAGGAAGAAAAGAACGGGATCCCCGGGGACGACCCCTATGATTTCCACCGGATGATCGAGATCGCCCGGGACTTTGATGAGCGTTTTTCCGTCAAAGACCAGAGGGCCTTCCTCGGAGTCCTGGCCTTAAGCAGCGACCCCTCCGTCCAGGCAAGTCTCAAGAGCCTGGCCGGCGTTTCCCAGACCGGACAGATCTTCAACGGCGATGTGAAGATCCTCCAGATCAACCAGATCGCCAGCTCCCTGGCCGGCCTGTCCGACCTGGTAAAGGAGATCGCCTCCGGCACCTCCGATTTCAATGAGGAAAGGCTTCAGGGCTACCTGGCGGATATGCCCAGGCTCAGGCTCCTTCCCGCGGGAGAGCCTGTGGCCGAAGGGGACGACCTGGCCATCTTTGACACGGACGCCTATGTGGAGACCGTGGAAGAGGGCGTCAAAAAATCCTTCGGGGAGGACGGCGGAAAGGCCGGAAGCTCTCTGGCGGACTGGGCCCGGGACCATATTGATGAGCTTTCAGAGATGGGGATCTCGGAGGAGGACCTGGACTTCGCCCTGAGCCTTCCGGAACGGGACCGGGACAGCATCCTGGTCGCCCTGTATCTGAGGTCTCTCTTCGACCAGATCGTGGAAATGGGAGAAAAGGCCCGGTCCTCCATGTCCCTGGACTATGCCCCCATCACCATCATGCTGGGCAAGACCCTTGAGCGGCTCCTCCAGGAGCGGCACCTTCCCATCTATCTGGATCCCGCCGTATGGGTCCACAGGGTCCATACCTTCAGCAGTGAATCCCAGAGCAAAAGGGCCCGGATCAACTTCAGCGGTCCCGCCACCATCGGTACCTTCTGGACGGCCATGACCGCCATGTTCAATATCCAGTCTTCCGATCCGGAGACCGCGGAAAAGGAGGAGATCCGGGACCTCTTCGTGGAAAGGACGGGAACAGGCATCAGGAAGTGGCGGCCCTACCTGAACGGTCTGACCACGGCCAGGGATATCCGCAACAAAACGGCCCACGTGGACCCGGTGACCCAGGAGGACTGCGACCGGTTCGTGGAGATCTTCTTCAGGATGCATTTATTAAAGAACACCATCGAATATGTACCGGATCCGGCCTGACGCCGGCCCGGCCCCGCCGCCGGTCTCTTCCCGGGGACCGCGCGGCAGGCAGAATCCAAAAAAACAGCCTCCTCAGACCTGATCCCTGTTTCAGGATCCGGTCTGAGGAGGCCGTTCTGTGCCGGAGAAGGTTTTGTGCAGGATGTACAGAACGATGTACAGAACGCGTTCCGGTCTCCGGGCACTAAAAAACCTCCACTGACTGCTCAATGGAGGTTTCAAACGTTATGATTCCATCCCCCTCGGACTCCCCTCCGAAGAATGGAAACGGCCGCTCACCGGAAATCCTTGAATTCGCGCGGGGGCTGTAAACTCTTGCGGCTCCGTCATGCAAGTATAATAGCATAAGGATCCGACAAGGTCAACCGGTTTTTTAGATAAATTATACAAAAGTCAAGAAAAAAACCTTTCCCAACAAATCCAGTCTTTTATAAAGAACAGGCCGGACCCGGTGGGTCCGGCCTGTGAAGGTCCCTTTCATCGGAACCAGATATAATCGCAGAAAAGGAGGAAAAGGAAAAAGACCGTTCCGAAGACCAGGGCGACCAGAAGGGCCGCCTTCAGGGCCGCGAACCGATAGGTCCTGAAGTCCTCCGGCGACATCTCGTCATGGCGGCCGGCTCCCTTTTCCCGGTCTTCATCCCCGGGCACATACCAGGGCATGCCGTCCACGTTCATATCCACGATGGTCCTGCCGTCATCCTCCTGGTCCTTCTGAATGTTTCCTGCTCCCATATCTTCTCCCCGCCGGGCCCGGAGGCCCGGCGTTATTCTTTGCATGAAGGGATCGGATCCCGCAGGTTCTCCTTACAGGACCTCTTCCTCTGTTTCAGGTGCTGAGGCGCTCTTTTTGGCTTCATCCATGATGGCCTGGGCGCGGGCCGTCTCCTCCGCTTCATCATAGAGATGGCAGGCGCAGAAGTGGCCGGGCCTGACTTCCTTCCATTCCGGAGGCGCGTACTTGCAGACTTCCATGCACTTCTCGCACCTGGTATGGAACTTGCAGCCCTTGGGCGGGTTGGCCGGGCTGGGGATGCTGCCCTTCAGGATGATCCGGTTGATCTTGACATCGGGATCCGGGATCGGGATCGCCGAGAACAGGGCCTGGGTATAGGGATTGAGCGGGTTGGCGAAGATCTCCTCCGTCTCCGCGTATTCCACCATGTTGCCCAGGTACATGACGCCGACGGTATCCGAGATATGCTCGACCACCGACAGGTCATGGGAAATGAAGAGATAGGTCAGGCCGAAGTCCTTCTGCAGCTGCTTTAAGAGGTTGATGATCTGGGCCTGGATGGAAACGTCCAGAGCGGAGACCGGCTCGTCGCAGACAATGAATTCAGGGGACAGGGCCAGGGCTCTGGCGATGCAGATCCTCTGTCTCTGGCCGCCGGAGAACTCATGGGGATACCTCTCCTTGTAATAAGCGGGCAGGCCGCAGACCTCCATGACCCGGGTGATATAGTCGTCGAACTCCTCCGGAGGCACGATCCCGTGCTCTCTGGCCGCCTCGCCGATGATCTCGCCGACGGGCAGACGGGGAGACAGGCTGGAATAGGGGTCCTGGAATACGATCTGCATCCGGGGACGCATCCTGCGCAGCTCATCCTTGGACAGGGCAAAGACATCCTGGCCGTCAAAGATGACCTCGCCGGAGGTCTTCTCCTGCAGGCGGAGGATGGTCCTGCCGCAGGTAGACTTGCCGCAGCCGGACTCGCCCACCAGGCCCATGGTCTGCCGTCTCTTGATGGAGAAGGAGACGCCGTCCACGGCCTTGACGTTGCCTACGGTCCTTTTGAAGAAGCCGCCCTTGATGGGGAACCACTTGACCAGGTTCCTGACCTCCAGAATGGTGTCGTTATCCGGTGTAATGATTTTCTTTTCTTCCATATCAGAGGTCCTCCACATTCACAGATTTGGGATAGCCCAGCACCTCTCCCGTGTCGTAGTAGCGGTAGCAGGATACGATGTGGGTGTCGCTGACGCGGATCTCCGGAGGATACTTGCCGCTGCAGCGGTCACAGTGCATCTCGCAGCGGTCACGGAAGTAGCAGTATTCCGGCATGTTGACCGGGTTGGGAACGGAGCCCGGGATGTTGTAGAGGGACTCCACCTTCTTGCCTACGACCGGCTTGGACCTCATGAGGCCGATGGTATAGGGATGGCAGGGATTGTGGAAGATCTCCTCCGCCGTTCCCTTTTCCACCACGCGGCCCGCGTACATGACGACCACATAGTCCGCCATGCCGGCGACGACGCCCAGGTCATGGGTGATCAGCATGATGGAGGAGTTCAGCTTATCCTTCAGGTTCTGCAGCAGGTCCAGGATCTGGGCCTGGATGGTAACGTCCAGAGCCGTAGTGGGCTCGTCAGCGATGATCAGGGTCGGATTGCAGGCCAGCGCGATGGCGATGCAGATCCTCTGCCGCATGCCGCCCGAAAGCTCATGGGGATACATGCTGTAGACGCCTTCCTTGTTGGCGATGCCGACCAGCTCCAGCATTTCCAGGGTCCTGGCCTTGACATCCTCATCGGACATGTCGGGATTGTGGAGCTTGGTGACCTCATCGATCTGCTCGCCGATCCGGAAGACCGGGTTCAGGCTGGTCATGGGCTCCTGGAAGATCATGGAGATCTTGTTGCCGCGGATCTTTTCCATGATCGAATTGGGAGTATTGACGATGTTGTAGGCCGTCCCGTCCCCTAAATTGAAGCGGATCTGGCCGCCCACGGTCTGGCCGGTGGGCCTTGCCAGCAGCTGCATGAGGGACAGGGAGGTGACGGACTTGCCGCAGCCGGACTCGCCGACTACGCCCACCGTCGAGCATTTGGGCACGGCGAAGTTGACGCCGTCCACGGCCTTGACCACGCCCACATCCGTAAAGAAATAGGTGCAGACGTTGTCGAACTCGACTACGTTGCCGGGATCGGCCATTCTTGTGGTATACAGGGCCGGATCCTTACCGGCCTCTTCCCGCTGCCTTTCCAGCTTCTTGGTCACGCGGCGGTTGAATTTTGAGATCCTCCTGGATTCCTTGCCAGAAATATAAGAGGAATTCTTGTTATCAGCCATTTTTTCTTTTCCTCCTTATCTCTTAGACTTGGGATCATAGGCGTCCCGGAGACCGTCGCCGACAAAGTTGAAGGCGATGACCGTCAGGCAGATCAGCAGGCCGACCGGGATCCAGATGAAGGCGTAATGGGCCATGGCGGATGCCGAGGAGACCGAGTTGATGATGGTGCCCCAGGTCGCCAGAGGGTGCTTGACGCCCAGGCCCAGGAAGGACAG
>CAMOUD010000065.1 GCA_946626215.1 uncultured Lachnospiraceae bacterium | reverse complement strand
GATGCTCTTCGCAGGAATAAGCAATGCTTTTTTCCTGCTATTGGAATCCCACGGTTTTAACCGTGGGAGGATGTCAAGACTGATCGGATCCCTTCCAACAGGGTTCGCGCGCCTTAATTGTTCCGGTGCGTCATTTCTATCTGGTCGAATCCCGCTTTTTCAGGGATACCGGCACGATATGCTCCATCTTTTCAGGCTTCTCTCCCCGGATCAGGCCCAGGAGGACCCTGCAGGCTTCTCCGGCAAGGGCTTCCGGGTTCCGGTCGATGGCGGTAATGGAGGGAGACGCCATGGCCGTATAGGGGGAGTTGTCAAAGCTGATGAGCCGGATATCCTCCGGCACATAGAGACCTGCCCTGCGCAGGGCCGTAATCACCCCGAAGGCAGCCCGGTCGCTGCTGGTGATGACGGCGTCGATGGGCTCTCCCTTCGTAAGGATCCCTCTTACAAGCTCCTCCGTCTCCTCCTCAGAGGATCTTTCCCCGGCCCGGTTCAGGATATAGTCTTCCCTGGGGGCAAGTCCCCGGCTTTTCAGGGCGTCCTCATAGCCCAGGACCCTGGAACTGGTCCGCTTTTCCGCCAGATAGCCCGGCATGAGCAGGATGTTCCGGCTGCCCCGGTCCAGGAGACAGTCCGCGGCTTCCCGCATGGCGGACCGGTCATCATTGGCTGCCCAGGGAATCTGCCTGGCGGATTCCGGCCGTCTGTCCACAAAGACCAGGGGCTAGTCCTCCGGAAGCAGATCCTCCGGCAGGCTGCTGAGGCCGCTGACGCAGAGGATTCCCCGGCAGCCCAGATCCGCCAGGGACCTGAGGGCCTTCTTTTCCCTGTCAGCCCTGTTGCTGCTGCTCATGACAAGAAGGGTCCAGCCCCTTCTCCGTTCAGCTGAACCGCTTCGCGCTGCCTGCCGGAAAAAGACCCATAAGGCCTTTCCATGTTTTCAGCTTGCCCTTCAGCAGCCCTTCTTCCCGGCCTTATGGTCCGCGATGGAGCAGGCGCCCTCGGAGCCCAGTTCGATCAGGCCCGCGTCTGCGGGATCGATGGAGACCCTGCCGTCCTCAAAGACAAAGGCAGGGATGCCCACGTCGCCGATCTCCTTGGAGTGGTCAAAGACAGGGCTGGTATCCCGGAGCCTGGTGAAGGCGCTCATGTTCCGGATGTTCTCTCCGATGTTGATGTACTGGAACTCATCCTCTCTTCCCACGATCTGCTTGTGGACAAAGTCGCAATAGGGGCAGGTGGGCATTCCGTAGATCTTGATCATGTTTTGGCGCTCCTTTCTTTTTATAAGTTTGTGTGTCGAGTCTGTTTATCAATGGTTTCCCGTTTTTTTCTGTCTATGGTTTCCGTCCGGAGCCTCAGTCTTTCCGGCAGACTCCGGAAAAGCCCTCTCCCATCCGGATCAGATACTCTTTCTTTTTCAGGACCTTCAGCCATCTGTCCGGGATCCCGCCCAGGCCGTACATGGCGCCGGCGATGGATCCGGTGATGCAGGCGTTGGTGTCCGTATCATAGCCAAAGCCGACTGCCGTTTTAATGGCCTCTTCATAGCTGTCTGTATGAAGGATGCTGTAGATGGCCGTCGTCAGGCTGTCCACCACGTATCCGGATTCCGGTATGGTGTCCGGATCAAAATCTTTCTTACCGATTTCATGGAACAGGAGCCCGTAGGCCTCCAGAGCCTCCCCGGAAAAGCGGGACCTGCAGAAATCCAGCATACCGGTCACGGCGTTCCGATAGGCCATCCTGGGGTTCCGGGTCCTTATGCAGTCATCCAGAAAAAGGGTATAAATGAAGCATCCCAGAGCGCTGATCTCATGGCCGTGGGTGATGCCCGATGCCTTCCGGATCAGGTCCAGGGTCTCTTCCTCCGTATAGTCCTTCAGGATACAGTACATGGAGAAGGGAAAGATCCGCATCAGAGCGCCGTTTCCGTTGTCACCGAAGCCTTTCCCTCCGCAGTCAGGGGCCGGGATGCCCCTGCGGTAGTTGTGAAAGGCCCGGTCCACAGTCCCTCCCAGGCCGAAGGGGAAGTTGTCCAGAGAGGTATACTCTCCTCCCTCCCACCAGTTCAGGAACTGCTTCATGATGTCATCATAGTCGATCCCGCCTTCATGGCCTATGATGGAGGCCATGGCGGCGATGGTCATGGAGGTATCGTCGCTCCAGGCGCCTGCCGGGATCATACCGCCCCAGCGGGACCGGAACTTCAGCCCGGTGTCACAGCCGGCCATATCCTGAAGACCGATCCGTCTGACCGTTCTCCTGTCCAGGAACTCCACAGGCACGCCGAAAGCGTCTCCCACCGCCTGGCCGATCAGGCCGCTGACGACAGGATCCTGGTCGAAATAATCCGGATCGATCTCCTCAAAGGCACAGTCCAGCTTCTCCAGCTGAGAGACCAGACAGGGGTCGTGGGCAGCAATGGACCCCAGAAGGAGCCCTTCCATGGAGAACCGGCCATTTTTATCCGCCTCGAACATCCGATAGCGGGCCGGCTCCGGCCCCCGGTCGTTGGTCAGGAGATACCGCCCCCTTCCCTTGTGCCGATACAGGACCCTTGTATCCCGTCTGATGGAAAGCTTTTCTCTTCCTTCACTTCTGATCACTTACGTGTCCTTCCTGTTCTGCTCTGTCCACAGACTCCCTGCCCCCGGCCGGCCGCCGGAGACAGGGAACCTGTTTTATTATGACTTAACTTCTGTTACCAGCTGTGTCCGGAGACCTTCAGCTGAAGATCTGTCCGGGAAGCTTCAGCTTTTTCCTGGGCGGAAAGTCTTTGTCAAAGGCTTCCACATCGCTGTCGCTTACATAATAGCCCTGAGGCGTCTGATAGACGCCCGTTATGTCGTCCAGATATCCGGGGATCAGTTCCCGGCAGAGGAAGAAGGAAGCGTCCGCGTCCTCCGGAAGGTCATGATACCGGATCCCGAACCGGGAGGCGCAGTCAAACCCGCTCTTCCCGTAGAATCCGATGTTCCCCTCAAAAAGGACCGCGCCGAAGCCAAGGCCTGCCGCCTTCTCCAGAGAATAGTCCAGCAGGATCTTGCCATAGCCCCTGCGCTTTAAATCCGGCGCAATGCAGATGGGCCCCATGGTCAGGACCGGGATGGTCCTGCCGTCGTCCGCCTCGATGATGGTCCTCATGAACATGTTCTGGCCGATCAGCCTTCCGTTCTGCTCCATGCACAGGTCCAGTTCTCTGATAAAAGCCGGATCGTCCCGAAGCACGTGGATCACATAATGCTCACTGCAGCCGGGCCGGTAGACGTTCCAGAAGGACTCCCGGATCAGCTCTTCTGTTGCTCTGTAGTCTTCTTTCGTTTCCAGACGAATGATGTAGTCATTGGTATGCATGTTTTACCTCCAAACCTTTCTGGGTATGCATTCAGTTTTGCCGCCTGCTTATCTCCAGGCAGCAGCCGCGTCCGGTCGGGAGGTCTGACGATCGTGTGCCGACCTCCCGGTCAGCCCGCAATCTCCATTACTTTGTACTTTCTCAAACAGTACGCTCCTTTTTTGATTTTTTTGTCTGTTTTGTGTTCGATCTTTTTTGTTCGATCAGCTTTTTTCTTTTGTTTTGTCCGATCTGTTTTCTGTTCTTGCAGCTTTTCAGTTTGGTACTTTCTCTGTTGTTTCCCGCATCTGTCCCCGGCTCAGCCTTACCGGACAAGGACATCGACGACAAGGGACAGATCCGGGTCATCGCCGCAGGTCACCGTGATCCTGGCCTTTCCGGGACTCAGGGCTCTCATTGACCTTGTCAAATTCCCCGGGATCGATCTCCAGGCTTATGACTGGGATGCCGTTGTCCTCCCAGTTCACTTCCTCTCCATTCTCCTGAATTCCTTCTTCCGCTTGGATTTCTTCCGCTTCCAGGGCCTCCTCTGCCGTCCCTGCCTCTTGGGCGGCTGCTGTCCCTTCCTCCCCCGGACCTGAGGCTCCGGAACAGCCGGTCATGCACGCCATCCAGAAGACAGCCAACATGATGGTCAGTCTCTTCATCTGAGCCTCCGAGTCCGAATTGCAGAGTATCCGGGACCTTATGCCCAGTTGCCGTTCCTGAAGACAGGCACCACTGTACCGTCCTCCTGAATGCCGTCGATGGACATGCCCCTGGTCCCGATCATGAAGTCCACGTGCTGCATGGAGTCATTGGCGCCGATGGCCGCCAGCTCCTCCTTGCTCATGTCCACGCCGCCCTCCACGTTCTCGGGATAGGGCCTTCCGAAGGCCAGGTGGCAGGCCGCGTTCTCATCATAAAGTGTATTGAAGAAGAGAACGCCGGACTGGGAAACAGGGGAATCATAAGGCACCAGGGCCACTTCTCCCAGGTAAGAGGATCCCTCGTCGTAGCCAAGGAGCTGGGCCAGGGCGGCCTCTTCCTTCTCGGCTCCGAATTCCACGGCCCTGCCGTTCTCGAAGCGGATCCAGAAGCCGTCGATGACCTTTCCCTCATAGTCCAGAGGCTTGGAGGCATAGACGATGCCGTTGACCCCGGTCTTTACAGGCATGCAGAAGCATTCCTCCGTAGGCATGTTAGGATCGAAGTAGACGCCCGCGGGCGTGGTGCAGCCGCCTCCGACCCAGATGTGGTTCCTGACAAGCTCCACCTCCAGGTCTGTTCCCGTCTCGCTCACGAAATGGAGCTTTGTGAAGCGGTATTCATTCAGCTTCCGGGAGTGCTCGATCATCTCCTTGTCATGCCGGGCCCATTCGGCGATGGGATCGTTGTCTTCCGTGACCCTGGTCACCGCAAAGATCGCGTCTCCCAGCTTCTCAAAGGCTTCCTCCTCGGGAAGGTCCGGGAACACCACCTTGGCCCAGTCCATGGAAGGCACGCCGATCACGCACCACTGGCCCTCATTGTTCATGGTATAGGCCATCAGGTCTCCCATCTTCTGATAGTAGGCCATGTTGGCGGCCCGGATCTTCTCACTGTCCACATCAGCCATGATGCCGGGCTTGTCGGAAAGGATAGTGATATAGCAGGCGCCTCCGTCATGCTGGTACCTGGTCTTGTCATACTGCCACTGGGGCACCTCAGAGAGGACCTCCTTGGTCTGGTACTGATAGGCCATCTTTGAGATCTCGCTGTCATGCCATTCCACGCTGACATACCGGGCGCCGGCCTCATAGGCGCAGCGGACTACCTTCTTGACAAAGGAAGCGTCCTGGACATGGGCCTTGATGATGACAGGCTGGTCCTTCTGGACGTTGGCGCCCTTCTTCACCACCAGTTCCGCCAGCTTGTTATACATGTTTTCTGAAACCATTGTCAGTTACCTCCTCGTTATGTTGATATTAGAACGCGCATCCTTGCCCTTTGCGGCTGAAACCGGCAGGTCTCATGCCTTCCCGTATCCCGCGAAGGGGCCGGTGCGCATAGAAATTCGTATTTACAGTCTTCTGCCGGATGAATAAGGATCACTCTGCCTGCTGACCGGTGCCCTTTCCCGATCTGATCAGAGAAGCGGCAGTCGTGACGGCGATGACCGCGCTGGACAGGACACCTACGTAATTCATGATCACCAGGCTGAAGACGGCGTACATGACCATATTGATGATAAAGGCCAGCTTCAGGGCCTTCTCGTTGTCCTTGAGCCGGAACACGGAGACAGAGTATTCCAGATTGGCGATGATGGGCAGCCATGATCTCACTGTGCTTTTTTCCTGGTCCCGCTGATGGAGTCCGAAATCATGGCGCAGAGGCTGAATACATTGCCCAGTATGATCGCTGTCTGATTCATTTCGTCTAATCCTCTGTTCTTGTCTCTCCGGTCCTGATGCCTGTCAGTCCGTTCGCAGTCAGATCTTCAGCAGGATACAGGGACGGACCGTATAATCCTTATGGTAAATATTCCTGCCGTGGAAATGGATCGTCCCATCGAAGGTCACTGCCTTTGGATGAATGATGCGGTGCCCGCCGGATCCCTGCTCTTCCGGAAGGACCCAGTAGAAGGTATGCTCTTCAATCTCATCGCCTCTCCAGCACAGGGCGCCGGAAGCCTTGGCGGCATAGGACGCCTCTGCCTGTCTCTGGGAAGGAGAAGGCAGAAGGCGGCAGATCTCCTCTTCGGACAGGAGGAAGACCGGATCTTCACAGTAGACATCCTCATCTCCCGCCGGGATCCTCTTTTTGATCAGAAGTTCCTTTTCCTCCTCGGAGAAGGCTTCTTTGTAAAAGCCGCGGCACTTTCTCCTTGCCAGCGATTTCTGCCAGGTCAGCGCTTCCATATTTTTCAGCACTCCTGTCTTCGGGTCTTTGGCGCCGTCAAAGTCGCAATAGCCCGCGGTCATAAGACACAAGGAGGACATGCACAGGGCAGTTCCGTCAGTCACATCCAGGACCTGCCATTCCACAGGATAGAAATCATGGCCGCCGAACTGGGGCCAGGCGCCCAGACAGAAGGTGCTGCCCACGGACAGATTCTTCAGGTCCGGAAGGGGAGGAAGGTCTTCCGAGAGATCGGCCTTGCCGCGCAGATGTTCACAGACCTCTCCATAGGGATGGTCATAGGCAAATTCAGCCGTCAGGGCCGGGTCTTCTTTCCAGGTCCTGCTTTCCGGGATATACCGGAAGACTCCGAATTTAGCCAGTTTGCCGGTGACCGGGTCAAAGCCGGAGCTGTTCCTGATCTCCTTGACGATGGTACCGTTGGGAAATTCATAATAGTTGATCAAGGGAGAAGGGAACCTGCTTTCTCTGACCGGATTACGAGGGGCTTTGTCATGCGTCATCGGGGCTCCGGATTTCGCCGCGGCGGAATCTGCCGCAGGCTTGGGCCCGGCACCCTGATCCTGATAGTCGTACAGCCTGTCAGCAGTGGTGAGAATGACATCGGTCAGTTCCAGATCCTCCAGACGGAAGGCTTTCCTGACCGCTTCCTCTCCCAGCCAGGCCCCCAGGATATTTCCGCAGACGGCCCCGGTGGAATCACTGTCCCCCGAGTGATTGACAGCGGCCCGGATGGCCTCGGCAAAGCGGTCCTGGAAGCGCACGGCGCAGAAGACCGCGATATAAAAGGCCTCTTCCGCGATCCACCCTTCCCCCAGGGCATGGATGCCTGTGAGGTCAGAGACGGAAGGATCCTGCGCCAGCCTTATGGCCCTTCTGACCCCCGCGTTGAAGCTTTTCATACAGGAAGCTCCTTCCCGGCTGTGGTTCACCACCGGAACAGGCTTCCCGAGGACTTTCTCGATCACGGATTCCAGCCTGGTTCCCGGAGCTGTCCCGACCTGGACGATTTCATAAATGACCTGCGCCAGGGCATTGGAACTCAGGATAGCCATGGGATGTCCATGGGTAGAGACAGCGTCCTGGGCCGCTTTTTTATAGACAGCGATATCCCCCTGTCCATAGGCATGCTCATGATTGACGCACAGGCCGAAGGGAGCTGCCCGCATGACGGTCCCGCATCCCTTGCTCTGATTGAGAGGATGATAGAAGGATCCGCCGTTCTCACTGTCCCGGATCGCGGAAAGGCAGGTATTGCCCGGGGCGCGCCGGGCATGCAGGCGGGGTTCCGAAAAGAGCCAGGTCCTGGGATGGGAAGGGTCCATGCGGCTTTTGTCGCCCTGTGTGCCCAGCCACTCCTGGTAAGCCGCCCAGACATCCCCGAGGATGATCCCGTTGGCGGCAAAAAGCGTCATCTGCGTATCATCAGAGACCAGGGCCGGCCTTCCTGCCTGTCTGAGTTCACGGATCCCGTCTTTTCCATAACGCCGAAAGATCTCGCTCTCCTTCTGGAACTCGATCGGATAGCCCAGGGCGTCTCCGACCGCGCCGCCAAGAAGGCAGCCGCGGAAGCGGGATCTTTTATCTGGTACTAAAGCTGAATGATGGTTCATAGCATTCTTTCTTTTTATTCTTTCAATACGTATGGTCATTGAAAAGTCACTACCATTTTACTATGGATGGTCATCTTTTCAAAATCAAAAGCCGGAACATACCGGCTCGGTCTTCAGTCTATTTCATGCTCCGGGAATACCGGCCCTAAATGCTCAGATCCCCAGGGCCGTCTGATCCGAATTGTGTCTGATAATACTGGATCAGGGCAGCTTTCACTTCGGTATCATCAGACTCAGCGTACAGGTCCTGGTACTCCTTTACTTCTTCCTTTTTCAGAGCCTTCTTCCTGATCATATAGAGGAGAGTGAATCTGTCCTTTCTCGCGTCGCTCACGAAGGTATCCCCCATATCCCAGGTAATATAGTCCGCATACTCTTCCTCCCACTGCCTGACCTCCTGTATCCCCATTTTCAGGGCCTGCAGATATCCTCTGGCAGCGCTCAGCCGGTATTTCTCCGGAAGATCGGACAGAGGACCGCCCAGATAGACCAGCCTGGTCTCATCGGACAGAGGAAGGGAGGGGACCAGGTCTGCCGACCAGCAGATGACAGACCTGATCTTGCAGTGATAGAAGGCATCCCTGCTGATCTTTGTCACGCTGACCGGAATTGTCAGATGTGTGCTGTTCCTGCATTTCAGGAAGGCGTGTCTCCCGATGGCTGTCACCTGGTCCGGAATCCTGATATTCCCTCCATTCCCGGTATAATAATAGAGGACTCCCCGGATGATCACGAACCCGTCCCTGTCCTCCAGGCCCTGGCAGAGACAGAAGGCTCCATCCCCAATGTGCAGCGCCTTGTCCGGAAGATAGAGGCTTTCGAGCCCCCGGCAGGCACGAAATGCCTGTATACCGATATTCGTGACACTTTCAGGGATCACCAGGCTCCGAAGACTGACACATCCCAGGAAAGCATTCCCGCCGATGCTCCTAAGCCCCTCCTGCAGGTCCAGCTTCTCCAGTTTCTGACAGGCGCAGAAGGCTTCCTGCCCGATCGCCCTGCAGCTTCCCGGAACCTTTACGCTTTCCAGGGCCTCGCATGACCGGAAGGACCGGTCCCCGATGACTGTTACGCCCTCCGGAATGATCACGCTGGTCAGGCTTTGGTTCTCATAAAACGCCTGACTCGCGATGCCGGTCACGCTTCCAGGTATTTCCACCCTGCCCCCGGGGCCCGCATACTCATATAGAATTCCATGGACGATCACAAAGCCTTCCTTGTCCGCCAGTCGAAGACATCCCTTGAAGGCCATATCCCCGATCCTGGTCACAGAATCAGGAATCCGGAGATCTGCAAGAGACCCGCACCCATGAAAGGCCCCGGTCCCGATAAAGGTCAGGGAATCAGACAGAGGCAGGCTCGTAAGGGAGCAGCAGTAAGCAAAGGCATCATTGCCGATCGATGTCAGGGCTTTGGAAACACGCAGGTCCTTCAGGGAGCTGCATCCGGCGAACCAGCCATCCCCGATCCTCTTCATATGTTTTGGAAGGGTCACACTGGTCAGGTTCTCGCAATCGAGGAAGGCATCCTTTCCAATGAAAGTCACACTGTCCGGGATCCGCAGGCTCTTCAGGCCTCTGCAGGAGTTGAACGCCCTCTCCCCTATTCCTGTTACGCTGTCCGGAAGGATCACATCCGCCAGGTTCTCACAGCCTGAAAAGGCCTTAGGCCCGATCCTGATCACACCGTCCGGGATGCTCACGCTCGTCAGGTCTCCGCGCTCAAGGAATACTCCCTCCCCGATGATGGACACGCCGTCCGGAATGATCACATCTCCGCCCCGGCCCATATACCTGATCAGAGTCCCCTTTACGATGATAAATTCCGACATATCAGAATCCGGTTCCTTTCCCACAGATGATCCGCCGCCATCCATACATGTCCCTGCTGGTCCCTCTCACAGGACTTCCCCGACAGGATCGTTCATTTCTTTAACCGGTGTCCGGCGGATTCCGGACAAACAGATCCATTCACAGGATCCGCGCCGGCAGGATCCTCTCTGACAGACCACTCCGGTCTTCCAATCTGTTTTCCATCTGTCCCTCCGGGGCAGACCAGGCCCGCCTGCCATGAAATGGATCCGCGGCAAGGCAGGGATTTCCAGTAATGACCCTATTATAATACACAGCCGCGCCCTTTGCAGTTTTCTGAGGGATTCTCCTGTCTGAAGGAGGAAGGCGCGGCCCCCCTGCCCGGCCGCCAGCGCCTGTGCGCAGGAAAGCAAGGGGATCCATACGGCTTCGGGACCTGCATAATGACTTCAAATCATCCTCTTCAGCGGTATAATGACATATGAGGAAAGGCTTTCTCTGTCCTTTTCCGCATGTCTTCTCGGCGAGGCTGCAGACCGCCTGCCACCCGGTCGTCTGTCAAAGAGCAGCTCCGCGGCTGCTGATGTATACTGAAGGTCAAAAAATGATGAAAAAAGAGTTCTATTATCCCTCCAAAGACGGATTGACACAGATCCATGCCATCGAATGGATCCCCGAGACCGAGGCGCGCGGGGTCCTTCAGATCGCCCACGGCATGGTGGAGTTCATTGACCGCTATGATAGGTTCGCGAGGTTCATGGCGTCCCAGGGCTTCTATGTCGTCGGCAATGACCATCTCGGACACGGTAAGTCTGTCCGGGACGAATCCCAGCTGGGCTATTTTGCCAGGCACGACGGGAATTTCTGCGTCCTCGGCGATATGCGGCAGCTGCGGGACGATACCCGGAAAAAATATCCGGATATTCCCTATTTTCTGCTCGGCCACAGCATGGGCTCCTTCCTGGCCCGCCAGTTCATTGAGAAGTTCTGCGGGGATCTGGCAGGCGCCATCATTATGGGGACCGGCTATCAGCCCATGGCAACGCTGGATATGGGCATCGCCATGACGGCTGTCCTGCAGCAGTCAAGAGGCGGCCATTTCCGCAGCACCATGATCAATAACACGGCCCTTGGTTCCTACAACACCAGCTTCGAGCCGGCCAGGACCAAAAATGACTGGCTGACCAGGGATGAAGCGATCGTCGACGCCTATGAAGCGAACCCTCTCAATCAGTTCATCTTCACTGTCAACGGCTATTACAACTTGTTCCGGGGCATCCGCTACTGCCAGCGGCAGGTAAATCTGGACAAGATCCCCAGGACCCTGCCCATCCTAGTCGTTTCCGGCCAGAATGACCCGGTCGGCGACTTCGGGAAGGGCCCCAGGATCGTAGCGGAGACCTACCGGGATATCGGCATCCAGGATGTGACCCTGAAGCTGTTCCCGGATGACCGTCATGAGATCCTGAACGAGCTGGACAAGGAAGCCGTGGACCAGTATCTGCTGAGCTGGATGGAAGCCCGCATGTAACATCTCCATATAAAGAAAAGAATATGCCTCAGTGCCCATCTGCATCTGACCGATGAATGGGCGCTGAGGCATTTATATGGTTAGAATGACCGCGGATATTAGCGGGACTTTTCGTTCAGAGACGGGCAAGGGGCCAGATCCCGTTTCTCAGGATCCCTCTTTATACATCGAATTCCTCTTTCAGTTCCATCATGCTGCGGAACTCCGCGTGTCCCTTTTCCAGGTAGAACACGCCCATTTCCCAGCCGTTCCGGTCGTACATTTCCATGATCTTAGGAGCCGCCTCACGGATCTTGTTCAGGACCTTCTCATTCCTGACCACCGTCGCGATGCCGTCATAGCGCATGAAATCCGCTCCGTTCACCGCAAGGATCTCCACCTTCGGATTCTCCGTCAGCTGTCTGTAGACATTTTTGAATGTCCCGCATCCGAAATAGATCTTTCCGTCCACAAGGAGATGCATGCCGAAGGGACGTCCTTTCGGCTGGTCTCCGTCTGTCGTCAGAAAATAAAACACCTTTGTCTTTGACAGGAACTCGCTCACTTTTTCAGCATTTGACATGACCTGGACCTCCTATGTCTTTTTTTGAACTGATTCCATTTTACAGTTGATGAAATCCCCGGACAAGGCCTGTTTTTCCTGCAGTCCGCAGGAGCAGGAAAGCAGCCTGCCCCTCACTTGCTGATCAGGCAGAAACAGTTCGTCTTCCTTCTGATAAATCCGCACTTCAGCGCTGTTTTCATTGAAGCAGTGTTGGATTCCGCGTGGGCCCAGACCGGCTTCCTGCCTCCCGCCGTGATCTCCCCGCACATCCTGCGCGCCAGCGCCGAGGCGATTCCGCGGCCCCGGTATTCGGGCCTCACTTCCACCCCGATGTCCACCTCCGACAGGCTTACGGCCGAGGAAAAGGCCGTTCCGGCGTAAGTGCCGTCCACGAATGCCGCGTATCCGAAGCCCTTCCGCAAAAAGCTCTCTTTCTCCCAGGAAAAGGACGGCACGATCCTGCCGGTGATCTGACGGATATTGGTCTCGTCTATCC
>CAMOUD010000064.1 GCA_946626215.1 uncultured Lachnospiraceae bacterium | reverse complement strand
GTCTCCACATTGGCGGTCCAGGGGAACTGATCGACGCAGACGCCCCGGACGGGCCGGTAGCCGGCCCCGATGAAGGCGGGCAGGTCCCTGGCCAGGGAGGTGGGCTTGCAGGAAATATACAGGATGTTCTCCACCCCGTAGGAAAGGATCTTGGGCAGGGCTTTGGGATGGATCCCGTCCCGGGGAGGGTCCAGGATAATGAAGTCCGGCTTTTCCTCCACCTGGTCCAGGACCTTGAGGACATCGCCCGCGATGAAGCTGCAGTTGGTCAGGCCGTTGGCGGCGGCGTTGATCCTGGCGGCCTCCACAGCCTCCTCCACGATCTCCACGCCGATGACCTTTCCCGCCGCCGGCGCCATCAGCTGGGCGATGGTCCCGGTCCCGCTGTAGAGGTCAAAGACCGTGGCGTCCTTTTCCAGTCCCCTGTCCAGGATATAGCGCCTGGCCGTATCATAGAGGACCTCGGCGGACCAGGAGTTGGTCTGGAAGAAGGAGAAGGGGGTAATGGTGAAGGTCAGGCCCAGCAGGGTCTCCTGAAAGGAGGCCTGGCCGTAAAGGACCTCGGTCCCATCGTCCCGGATCACATCCGCCGGAGAGTCGTTTCGGGTATGAAGGATGCCGGCAAGGGTCCCCTCCAGGGGAAGGGCCAGGAGAAGGTCCTTCCATTCCGTCAGATCATGGTCCTCCTGGGAGGTGGTGACCAGGTCGATCAGGATCTGCCCTGTCAGGGAAGCCTTGCGGACCAGGAGGTGGCGCAGGTACCCCTTCTTCTGCATCCGGTGATAGAAGGAGATCCCTGCCCGGTCAAAACAGTCCCGGGTCGCCTTCAGGATCTGCCTGTAGTCTCCGTCCACGATCCGGCATTCGTCCACGTTGACGATGTCATAAAAGCTCCCCCGCCTGTGCATGCCCAGGGCAAGGGGGCCGTCCTTATACTCGTCCCCGAAGGAGAATTCCATCTTGTTGCGGTAGCCGAAGGCCCTGGGCGAGGGCAGGATTCCCTCGAACCAGGACAGATCCGCCTCCTCCCCGCTGCCGGACAGGTGGAAGGCCTCATTCAGAGACTGCCGCAGGAGAGTCCTGACCTGGCCTTCCTTGAGGGCCAGTTCCTTCTCATAGGGAAGCATGAGCCAGGTGCAGCCGCCGCAGGTCCCGAAATGGGGGCAGGGAGGGTCCACCTCCTCCGGCGCCCGTTCCAGAACGGACAGCAGGGTCCCTTCCATCCTGCCGGCTCTCTTCTTGCTGATCCTGACCTCCACCTTCTGGCCGGTCAGGGCGTTCTTGACCGCGCAGGGGCCGCTCTCTGTTTCCAGGATCCCCTTGTTGGGGAAACGGACCTCCGTGATCTGTCCCCGGATGATATCGCCTTTCTTCATAGCTTCTTTTCTTCCTGTACTCTCAAAAAAAGCAGTCCGGCAAAGGCTGCCGGACTGCCTTATGACTCTTTCTTAAGGATTCAGACCTGCTTATTCAGCGGGCTCCTCTGCCGCGGGCTCTTCTGCGGGAGCGGCTTCCTCTTCATCGGCAGCCTCTTCCTCTTCGTCCTCGTCATCATCCCAGTCATCATCGAAATCATCATCGAAGTCATCATCGTCGTCATAATCCTCGAAATAATCGGGGGTCAGGAAACGATAAACGGCATAGGCGATGAGGGCCACCACAAGGGCGCCGCCGATCAGGGCAAGGATGAAGATCAGCTTGTTGTCCTTATCCTCACTGTCCTTCTTTACAATGGTATAGATGTCATCAAAGCTCTTCATTGCGATTAACTCCTTCCGTACAATGCAGACAGACGCCCGGCCTGCCTTCATGCCGACACTTCTTCCTACCCATTTTAGCATGCTTTCCCGGCCTTTGCCATACCAATTTGTTTCTTTGGAAAGAGGCCGGGAACACGCCGGGAACACCTCCGAAAGCCTGTCCCCCGGGCCGGATCAGATCTTTTCCATGCCGGCGAAGGCGGCGTACATGACCTTGCGGCCGCAGGAGTCGAACTCCACAGCCACCTTATAATCCCGGGGGCCCGGGGTCACGGAAAGGACCGTGCCCTCCCCGAAACGCTGGTGGCGGACCCGGTCGCCCGGCCCGTAGTCGGGAGCGGCGGGGGCCGCCGCGGCCTGCTTTTTGGCGCTGGCCCTGGAGGCCCTGGTGATATAGGGGAGCTTTTCCTCGGCGGTATGGGGCTTTACATAGACCGCGCGGGGCTTTGACCCGGCAGGCTTTGCCCCGGTCCCTGCCGGGCTCTTCAGGCCGGCCGCTCCCTTCTGGAGGCCGGGGATCCCGGACAGGGAGGCCAGGCCGCCCTTTTTCCCGGGCTCCTCCTTCCGGGGACTGGTCTCAGGCACCCGGGCCTTTTTCCCGCGCAGGGACTCCGCGTAGGCTCCCAGGCTGGTGATCCGTCCCCCTTCTTCGAAGGGAGGCGCATCCTCATCGGAAAAGATGTCATCATAGAAGTCCCGGGCCCTGGCAGACGCGCGTCTTCCCCTGGCGGACATGTCATCCATAAGGTCCGCGGGGATCTCAGACAGGAACCGGCTCTCCGGGTTGAAGCGGACCTCGCCCCGGGCCATCCTGGACTGGGCGGCCGTCAGGGTCAGGTCCTCTCTGGCCCTGGTGATGCCCACATAGGCCAGGCGCCTTTCCTCCTCTTCTCCTTCCATGCCGTCTTCATCCATGGCCATGGCGGAAGGGAAGACCCCGTCCTCCAGGCCGGTGATGTAGACATGGGGGAATTCCAGGCCCTTGGCCGAATGGAGGGTCATGAGAAGGACCCGGTTGTCGGAATCCTCCACGGAGTCGATATCCGCCACCAGGGCGACCTCCTCCAGGAAGCCGGAGAGGCTGGGCCCCTCCTCCGAATCATCGTGTTCCTCATAGTCCGCCAGCTTGGAAAAGAGCTCCTCCACGTTCCGGATCCTGTCCTCGGCGTTCTCATCGTCCGAATCCTCCAGGGAGGCCTTATAGCCGGATTCCTCCAGGATATGGCCCAGAAGGTCTGACAGGCGGTGGTCCTCTCCGTAGGCCCGGAAGCCCTCGATCATGTCCGTGAAGGCCCTGATCTTGGAGGCCGCCCGGCCGATGCCGGGGATGGAATTCACGCGGAGCATGGCTTCATAGAAGGTCATGTCCTCGGACACGGCGAAGGCGGCCACCCGGGAAATGGTGGTCTGGCCGATGCCCCGCCGGGGAACGTTGAGGATCCTCCGGACCGCCAGGTCGTCCCTGGCGTTGTCCACGGTCTTTAAGTAGGCCAGGACGTCCCGGATCTCCTTCCGGTCATAGAAGTTGGTCCCCCCGACCACGTTGTAGGGAATGGAGGAGAGGACCAGGCGGTCCTCGATCAGGCGGGACTGGGCGTTGGTCCTGTAGAGGACGGCGAAGTCCTTATAGGAGGCGCCTTTGTCCTTCCGGATCCTTCCTTCGATGTCCTCGGCGACAAAGGAGGCCTCCTCATAGGCCGTGGCAAAGCGGCGGAACCGGATCTTCTCCCCCTGCCCCCTGTCGGTCCAGAGCCTCTTGTCCTTGCGCCTTTCGTTGTTCCGGATGACCGAATTGGCCGCGTCCAGGATGGTCTGGCTGGACCGGTAGTTCTGCTCCAGGCGGACCACCAGGGCCTCGGGATAATCCTTCTCAAAGTCCAGGATGTTGGAAATGTCCGCGCCCCGGAACCGGTAGATGGACTGGTCGTCGTCGCCGACCACGCAGAGGTTCCGGCTGGCACTGGCCAGGAGCCGGACCAGCTCATACTGGGCATGGTTGGTATCCTGGTACTCATCCACCATGATATAGCGGAACCGGTTCTGATAGCTCACAAGGACCTGTTCATGAAGGGTGAAGAGCTCCACAGCCTTCATGAGCAGGTCGTCAAAATCCAGGGCGTTGTTCTTTTTCAGGGCCTTCTGGTATTCCTCATAGCATTCCCCGATCCGCCTCTGGTAATAATCGGTCCCGGCCTCCTCCCGGAAGCGGAGGGGGGTGATCAGTTCATTCTTGGCGGAGGAGATGGCGGACAGGATCTGTCTCTCCTTCAGCTTTTTGGTATCGATGTTCAGGCGGGCGCAGACCTCCTTCATGAGGGTCTTCTGGTCGTCCGTATCGTAGATGGCAAAGTTGGTCTCATAGCCCAGAAGGTCAATATGGCGCCGCAGGATCCGGACGCAGAGGGAATGGAAGGTGGAGATCCATACCCCGGCGGCCCCGTGGCCGATCATGGCGTCCACCCTTTCCCGCATCTCTCCGGCCGCCTTGTTGGTAAAGGTGATGGCCAGGATGTTCCAGGGGTTGACGCCCCGCTCCTCCAGGAGGTAGGCGATCCGGTGGGTGATGACCCGGGTCTTGCCGCTGCCGGCGCCGGCCAGGATCAGGACAGGTCCCTCCGTCCTGCGCACGGCCTCCTGCTGCTCGGGATTCAGTTTGTCAAAGATTCGCATGCAGTCTCCTTATAGTTTTCGTTTCTTCTCCGGCTCCGGCTGGGGCTCCTCGTCCAGGAGCCGCTCGATCAGGAGCTTTTTGGCGTAGACGTCCGCGCTCAGCTGGCAGATCAGGTTGAACCGCTGCAGGCGGACCCGGTCCTTTTCCGGCACATGGGCAAAGGACTTCTCGGCGATGGCGATGTGCCTCCGGCAGTCCTCCCCGATCTGGGGGAGCTGGTCCTCTACGCCCGCGAAGATCTCGTTATAGATCTCCGCCATGGTCAGGCTCCCTTCCCGGCCCCGCTGGTCCGCCTCCCGGGAGGTGGGGACCGCGTAGCGGTCCATGACGGGAGCGATCAGCTTCTGGATGTCCCCGATGGAAAGTATGCTCTTGAAATAATAGATCATGATCAGCAGGAGGACATGGTCCCTGCCGTATTTCTTCCGGACCGGAGAAAGCAGGACCCGGTTCTTGACATAGTTGTTGATCATGGTCTTGGTCATGATCTTCTCTTCCCTGGGATCCCGGTTCACATGGCGGAGGCGCTCCTCCATGAAGGTGGTGACCTGGTCCATGTACAGGTCAATGTTGGGGATGTCCTCCACGGATACACGGTGATAGTTGTGGAGGATCCGGGCCAGTTCCTTTTCTACTCTTGCTTTTCCAAAGTCCATTCCGTTTTCCTCAGCGCGCTTTGCCTGCCATCCTCTTCATTTCTCTGGCGTTGTTCAGGACCGCCTCCGTCAGGGCGGCGCCTCCCAGGAGCCTGGCCAGCTCCCGGTCGCTCTCCTCCTCGGTCAGGCGGCCGATGTGGGTCTGGGTCCTGCCCTCCTCCACGGTCTTGGCGATCAGATAGTGGCTGTCCTCCATGGCCGCGATCTGGGGCAGGTGGGTGATGCAGAGGATCTGGTGGTCCGCGGCCAGCCTTCCCATTTTTTCTGCCACCTTCCAGGCCGTCTGGCCGCTGATGCCGGTATCGATCTCGTCAAAGATGAAGCTGTAAACCTCGTCCTGGCCCGCGAAGACCGTCTTCAGGGCCAGCATGATCCGGGAGAGCTCGCCGCCGCTGGCGATCTGGTCCAGGGGCCTGGCCGCCTCTCCGGGGTTCATGGAAATATAGAAGACCACATGGTCATAGCCCGAGGGGCCCGGATGGTCAGGATCCTGTTCGATCCGGACCTGGAAATCCACCTGGTTGAAGTTCAGGTCCAGAAGGGCCTCCTTCAGGTCCCTGGCAAAGGAAAGGGCCGCTTCCTCCCTGAGGGCGGACAGGTCCCCGCAGAGGGCGAGGAGCTTTTCCCTTTCGGCCGCCAGGTCCCTGGCCAGGGCGTTCCGCCTCTCCTCATAGTCGCAGAGGAAGTCATACCGGCTCTGCCTTTCGGAAAGGGCCGCCTCCAGGGCGCCCTCCTCCTGGCCGTACTTGTCCTGGAGGTGGTGGATCAGGTTGAGCCTGTCCTGGACCTCCTGATAACAGGAGGGATCGAATTCCAGGGAGGACACATAGTCGGACAGGTCCCTGGAAAAGTCGGACAGGAGGCTGTCGATCTCGGAGAGCTGGTCCGTGACGGCGTCCAGTCCCTCATCGATGCCGGAAACGGAGGTCATCTCCCTGAGGGCCCTGCCCGTCAGGGTCAGGGCGCAGACGTCTCCTCCGCTGACATAATAGGAGGCCGCCCCGGCAGCCTCGGAGATCTTCCGGAAGGAGGACATGCGCCTGTATTCCTTCTCCAGTTCCCCGATCTCTCCCTCTTTTACCGCCGCCTCCTCGATCTCCCGGATCTCATAGGCGATCAGGTCCGCTTCCCGCTTCCTGGCGGCGTCGTCCATGTCGTCCCTGTCCCAGTCCGCCTGGAGGTCATGCCAGGTCCTGTAGGAAGCTCCCACCCGGTCCAGGGCCTCCCGGACCCGGTCTCCGGCGTAGTCGTCCAGAAGGCCCAGCTGGGCGTCCCGGCGGAGGAGCTTCTGGTTCTCCCTCTGGCCGTAGATGTCGATCAGAAGGTCCGCCACCTCCCGCATCTGGCGGAGGGTCACGGTCTCGCCGCAGATGGAGCAGGCCGTCCTGCCGGGCCAGATCTTCCTCTTGATCAGGATGGTCCCATCCTCCTCCTCGGACAGGTCCATGGCGCGGAGAGCCTCCCGCTGGCGGTCATTGTCCAGGGAAAAGACCATCTCGATCAGGGCGTAAGGGGCCCCGGTCCGGATCACGCCCTTGTCGGCCCGGCCCCCCAGGGCCAGGTTGACGCTGCCCAGGATGATGGATTTGCCCGCGCCGGTCTCGCCGGTCAGGATATTGAGCCCGTCGGTGAAGTGAACTTCCTCCTCTTCGATCAGGGCCAGGTTCTTTACATGGAGACTTACAAGCATACCTACCTGCCTTTGTCTGCGTCAGCGGTCCATCATGGCGCGGAGATGCCGTCTCAGGATCTCCGCGTCCTCGAAGGAGCGGACCGCCGCGAAAATCGTATCATCGCCGGCGATGCAGCCGGCCAGTTCAGAAAGGTCCATGGCGTCCAGAGCGGCGGCCGCCGCCATGGCCATGCCGGACACGGTCTTGATGACCAGGATGGATCCGGCGGGCTCCGCGGACACGAAGGCATCCCGGAGGACCCGGACATACTTGTCCTCGGCGTAGTCGTCCCTGCGCCGCACCAGGGTATAGCGCAGGGTCCCGTCCTCGGCCGCCGCCTTGGTCAGGCCCAGCTGCCGGATATCCCTGGATACCGTCGCCTGGGTCACCTCATAGCCCTCCTCCCTGAGAAGACGGGCCAGCTCCTCCTGGGTCTCGACATTTCTTTCCGTAATAATTTCCAGTATCTTCGCATGCCGATTCTTTTTCATAAGATAACCTGCCTTTTTTGTCCGGACGGGCCGGGAAAAGCCTTTCAGCTCCCGGTCCGCATGCCTGATTCCACCTGATAGAGCTTTCTCTGCAGGGTCTGCAGGAAGCTCTTCCCTTTCATGGTAATGAGCCGGGTGGTCCTCTCGGACCTCCGGATCTCGATCCGGTCTCCCAGCTTCAGGAGCCCCTTGCGGCTCCCGTCAAAGCTGACCTCCGCCTCGATGTCCGCGCTGTGGGCCGACTGGCCGATCTCCACGGACACCCTGGCCTCGGCCGGCAGCACGATGCTGTGGATGTTGAGGCCGTGGGCGCAGACCGGGGTAATGACGATCATTTCCGCCGAGGGCTCGATGATGGGCCCGCCGGCCGAAAGGTTATAGGCCGTGGACCCCGTCGGGGTCGACAGGATCACGCCGTCCGCGCTGACGGCGCAGAGGAATTCATCGTCCACATAGATGTTGAGGCAGAGCATCCTGAGGGCCCCGTGCCGGGCCACCACGATGTCGTTGAGGGCATAGGACCGGATCTGGTCCTCCGGACCCTTCCTGCACTCCAGCATCATCCGGTCCTGGATCTTATAATCTCCCTGGAGGACCATGTCCAGGGTCTGTTTGTAAGAAGCCAGATCGATCTCCGTCAGATAGCCCAGGGTCCCCAGGTTGACGCCCAGGATGGGCAGGGGAAAGCCCCTGAGGCGGCTGACCGCGTCCAGGACCGTTCCGTCGCCTCCCAGGACCAGGAGGACGTCCTTTTCGGGATCGGCGCCGGCCAGGCCTCCGATCCGCTCCTCCCAGGACTGGACCCGGCAGCAGGTGATGCCCCTGCCGGTCAGATAGTCGATGACCTCCCCTGTGACCTTCAGGTCGGGATCCTTTCTCAGATTTGTCTGAATAAAAAATCTCTCGATCATAGTTACCTCCTGCATATCTGCCTTCAGGCTCCGTGCTCCAGCGCCTGGTGGGATTCCCCGACCAGGGCCTCGATGGCCTTGTCGGGAACGATCCGGTCCGCGGGAGGAAGGGGCTCCGACCCGGACAGGGGCTTTTCCAGATACATCAGGTATTCGATATTGCCCTCAGGCCCCCGGATGGGGGACCAGGTCAGGCCCAGGAGGATAAAGCCCTCCGCGGCGGCCATGTCCGTCACCCGGCGGATGACCTCCCGGTGGACGGCCGGGTCCCGGACGACTCCCTTTTTGCCCACCTTGTCCCGGCCCGCTTCGAACTGGGGCTTGATGAGGCAGACCATGCGGGCGCCGGGCCTCAGGATCTCTCTGGCAGGCGGCAGGATCCTGGACAGGGAAATGAAGGAAACGTCCACGGAGGCGAAGTCCGGCTCCTCCGGCGCCCCGGTCTCCGGGTCCGTCAGGAGGTCCTCCGGCTTCATGTAGCGGAAGTTGGTCTTTTCCATGCAGACGACCCTGTCATCGCTGCGCAGCTTCCAGTCCAGCTGGCCGTAGCCCACGTCGATGGCGTAGACCCTGGCCGCCCCATTCTGGAGCATGCAGTCGGTAAAGCCGCCGGTGGAGGCCCCGATGTCCATACAGACCGCCCCCTTCAGGTCGACTCCGAAGGTCTTCACGGCCTTCTCCAGCTTGAGTCCGCCCCGGCTCACATAGGGCAGGGTCTGGCCCCGGACCTCGATCCGGGCCTCCTCAGGATCAAAGGCAGCTCCCGCCTTGTCTTCCTTCTCTCCGTTCACATATACGATGCCTGCCATGATCAGGGCCTTGGCCTTTTCCCGGGAGGGGGCCAGGCCTCTTTCTGTCATGAGGACATCCAGTCTCGTCTTGTTCTTCTTCATTTCTTCCTTGTAATCAGCGATACGATCAGGCTCCGGAGGAAGCCGTTCTCCGCCTCCAGGCCGTCATACAGGGCCAGGGCCTCCTCGGAAAGCCGGCGGACGTCTTCGGCGGATCTTTCCAGGCCGTAGAGGCTCACATAGGTGACCTTGCCGTCCTTTTCATCGCTTCCGGCCTGCTTGCCCAGCTCCTCCAGGCTGCCGGTCACGTCCAGGATGTCGTCCTGGATCTGGAAGGCGATGCCGATGTTCTCGGCGATCTTCTCCAGGGCCCGGATGTCCTTTTCAGGCGCTCCGGCCAGGACCGCCCCGATCCGGAAGCCCGAATCGATCAGGCAGGCCGTCTTGTGCTTATGGATAAAGAGCAGGAGGTCCCGGTCCACCCTGTCCGGATGATCCTCTGCCTCCACATCCGCGCACTGGCCGCCTACCATCCCGTAGACGCCGGCGTTCCGGCCCAGGATCTGCAGGGCCCTGGCGCATCGGGACAGTTCTTCCGCCCCCTCTGCCCTGTCAAAGGAAAGCATGGCCGTTTCAAAGGCCAGGTTCAGGAGCCCGTCTCCGGCCAGGACGGCCATGCCCTCTCCGTAGACGGCGTGGGTCGTTTTCCGGCCCCGCCTGTACTCGTCGTTGTCCATGCAGGGCAGGTCGTCGTGGACCAGCGAATAGGTATGGATCATCTCCAGAGCCGCCATAAAGGGCTCTGCCAGGGCTGTCCGGCCCCCGTACATCCGGCAGGTCTCCAGGATGAACATGGGCCTGAGGCGCTTGCCTCCTGCCAGGACCGAATAGTTCATGGCCTCCAGGACCTGTCTCTGCCTGGGCCAGTCCTCCTCTCTGGGGAGAAAGGTCCGGATGACGGATTCACATTCCCGGACCCTGCCCGCGAGCATCTCTTCAAAAGTCATCTGTACCACCATCCTCATTGATCTTCAGGACCTTCTGCTCCACCCGGCTCACTGCCTCCTGACAGAACCGGACCAGGCGCATGCCCTCTTCATAGCATGCAAAGGTCTCCTCCAGCGTGGCTCCCTCTGTCTCCATCTTCTGTGTCAGTTCCTCGATCCTGGCAAAGGCTTCCTCCAGGGTCATGGTGCTTTCTTCCTGCATGGTCCTTTCCTCATCCTTCCGTATCCAAAGTATCTGTCAAAGACTTTCCGCCTGTCTCCGGTATTTCCTCCTCCGGCAGGACCTCCTCGGCCAGGGCCCTGGCCCTGCCGTCCCGCATCCGGATGAGGATCCGGTCTCCGGGGGAGATCTGACGGACGGACAGAATGGCTCTCCCGTCCTCGCCGGATATCCTTCCGTAGCCGCCGGAGAGCTTTTTCAGGGGAGAAAGACTGTCCAGGGCCGCCGCGGACAGGCGGAGCCGGGTCCTGGCCCTCTCCAGCTTCCTGTCCATGAGGACGTCCAGCCTGTCTCCCGCATGGAGCCGCCCTCTGGCGGCCTCCAGGGCGCTTTCCATCCGGAAGCGGAAAAAGTCCTCCCTGTCCGCTCTCCGCCTGTCCTGGTCCAGCCTTCGGTCCATCAGGACCTGGAGCCGGCGCTGTCTTTCCCGGATCAGGAGCCTCTGCCTCTCAATCCTGGACCTGGGGGACAGGTGGTCCAGGTCTCTGCCGGCCCGGACGATCCTGGCCCTGACATCCTCAATCCTTCTCTGCATGCCCAGGTCCAGACGGTTCTTCCTCATGGACAGATCCCGCATGAACCTTTCATAGTCAAAGACCGCCAGCTCCGCGGCCGCGGAGGGAGTGGGGGCCCGCAGGTCCGCCACATAGTCGGTGATGACCGTATCCGTTTCATGGCCCACGGCGGAAATGACGGGCACCGAGCAGTCAAAGACCGCCTCCGCCACCCTTTCCTCGTTGAAGGCCCAGAGGTCCTCCAGGGACCCGCCGCCCCGGCCGACGATCATGACATCGACCCCGTATTCCTCCAGGGCCCGGATGCCCCGGATGATGGAGTCCGGCGCCTGGTCGCCCTGAACGACGGCGGGGTAGAGCACGATCTGGATATGGGGATTTCTGCGCAGGGAAACATTGATGATGTCCCGGACCGCTGCCCCGGTGGGGGCCGTCACGACGCCCAGGGTCCGGATATAGGGAGGGATGGGCTGCTTGTAGGACTCATCGAACATGCCCTGCTCTTCCAGCTTTTTCTTGAGCCTCTCGTATTTCTCGTTCAGGGCGCCCGCCCCGTCCGCCAGGATCCGGGAAGCATAGAGCTGGTACTGGCCGGTCCTTTCATAGACCTCAACGGAGCCCAGGACGATGACCTGGTCCCCTTCCCTCATAGTGAAAGAAAGGCCGCCCCGGCGTCCCGCGAACATAACGCAGGAAAGCGTGCCTTTGGCGTCCTTCAACGTAAAATAGATATGTCCTGATGAATGATACTTGCAGTTGCTGACCTCACCGCGTACCAGAACAGAACGCAGAAGATAATCCTCTGCGAACATGTTCCGGATATAGGCGTTGATCTGTGAGACCGAATATGCTTTTCTCATTTTTTGTCCGCGAACTGCGCCAGTACGCCGTTGACATAGGCGCCGGCGCCGTCCTGGCCGAACTTTTTGGCCATTTCCACTGCCTCGACAATGGCCGTGACGGTGGATACATCGTCGTCATAGCGGATGGAGTAAAGGGCCTGGCGCAGGATGGCCAGCTCCACCTTACCGATCCGGGAGAAGCTCCAGTTTTTGGAGGCGGCCCCGATATCCCCGTCAAGCTCGGGCAGCTTGTCCAGGATGCCCCTGACATGGTCCATAATATAGGCCTGGTCCGCAGGGGTAAAGGTCTGGTCTCCGCTCTCGAAATAGAGCCTGCACTGGTCTTCCATCTGGTCCGGTTCAAAGAACTCGGCCCTGTAGAGGATCTTGAAGATCTGCTCCCGTCTGATTGTCCTGTTCATATGTTCCTCTTACCATGCCGAAGCCGCGGGACCGGCCGGAGGGCCGGCCCGCGGATGGCCTTTTATTCTTCCTCGCCGCCCATGGAGATGCCGACAACCCGGATGCCCGCGTCCAGTACGGTCAGGCCGGTCATGGTCTCGACAGCCGTCCGGATCCTCTTCTGGACCTTGGTGCTGGTCTCGGGGATATTGAACCCGTATTCCATGATCAGGGCGACCTCTGCCCGGACGCCTTCCTTGCTGACATCCACCTTGACATTCTTGCCGAGCTTGCGGATCCCGCCTTTGCTCAGGCTTTCCCTGGTCACGCCGCCGGCGATGCTGGCGACCCCGTCCACATCCAGAACAGCATAGGCTACGATCAGGGTCACGACATCATCCGCGATCTTGACAACGCCGATGGGTGTCTGCATCTTTGCTTCATCCGTCTTCTTATCCTGTGCCATATGTTCCTCCAATCTGCGCATGTCTGTGCATGCTTTCGTAGAACAGCGTGTGTTTGCTCAGAGTTCGTTCCGGCCGGCCCGGGACCCCGGATCGCCCTCCCGCGGGGGAGAGACGGGTCCTGCCGGACAGTCAAGGTTATTTTACCATTTTTGCCTGGCTTATTCCATCAGTTCCTTGAGAATTCCTCCAGCTCCAGTCCCTTATTGCGGTCCAGGACCATGCCCACGGACCAGGGATTGACAAAGAGGAGGAGGGGGTTGCCCTTGAGGTCGCGGATCCGCTTCATGTCGGTGGTGCCCACGATCTTCATGGGGTCGATGTCCTTGTTGACGATCCACCGGATGTGCTCATAGGGCAGGGTCTCCAGGATGATGTCCACGTTGTACTCGCTCTTTAAGCGGAAGCGCAGGACATCGAACTGCAGCATGCCCACGACGCCGGTGATGATCTCCTCCATGCCGGTATTGTATTCCTGGAAGATCTGGATGGCGCCCTCCTGGGCGATCTGG